>JBHHUU010000001.1:0-52475 GCA_046753905.1 Nitrospirota bacterium
ATACGCATTATAAAGTCTTTGAAACCCCTTGCTCTGTATTAGCTGAATAGTTACAACAAAAACATGAAATAGTGCTGAATAGTTGCTCATTATGTAAAGACAGGATTCAAGGACAGGTTATACTCTTTTTCTTTTGAGTAGAGCTTTTTAGATGAAGCCCCTTCTATAACCCAGCTATCAGGGCTTTCAAGAATCTTTGCAGCCAATTTAATGTTTAGAGAATGTCCTGAGCAGTAACTTATTACTTTACCTAAAACAGGCATCCCTAATAAAGAAAGGTCACCAACCAGATCCAAGACCTTATGTCTGACAAACTCATCCTTATAACGGAGTCCATCATTATTCAATATTTCATTGTTTCCTATAACAATAGCATTATCTAATGAACCTCCTCTCGCCATACCCCTTGACCTTATTTCATCTATATCTTTTAAAAAGGCAAATGTTCTTGCTTTTGCTATCTCTTTAATAAATCCCTTCTGGGAAGGATAATAGGAGATTGATTGTTTGGATACTATATGATGATCAAAATCTATAGTATATAAGATTTTATTAGTAGATGCTGGTTTGACAATAATCTTTTTATTCCCCTCTTCTATCTTTATCTCTCTGGTTATCCTCATACATGATTGAATCTTTTTCTGTTCTTCAATTCCAGAGTTTAAGAGAAGAGAGGTGAATGGAAATGCACTTCCATCCATGATAGGAATTTCTGATGAATCAACTTCAATATACAGATTATCAATATTAAGTCCTGCTATAGATGCCATTAGATGCTCTATTGTATGAATTGCAGTTCCATTATATTTTAATGTAGTACAAAGATCAGTACTAATAACGTTATTTACCTTGGCTTTTATATAATTAGGCCGATTATTCACATCGTTTCTGATAAAAACCACACCCGTATCAATAGAAGCAGGAGATATCCTTATTCTCACCTTTTTCCCGGAATGAAGACCTATTCCACTTATTTCTATCTCTCTTTTTATTGTTCTCTGATAACGCATAATTATTATAGTTTCTTATGCAAATGTCATGCCATAATTACCAATCTTTTCTTTAAGTATAACCTATTGTTTTTGAAAAGATTTTTTCAGGGCATTTAATATTGTAACCACAAATCATAGTCATGTTGTTGTAAAAACAACACAGCATGTGTCTTTTTGGGCACGATCAGATTACTTTTAATACTTGTTGATTTGTTGTTGATAATATCATTGGAATATGAAACAATACTGAAACTGGGTAGAAGGGGTGAAATATTGAAAGGAGGGTGAATATGGATAATGAAGATGTAATTGATATTAAAGATTTACAGATTAAGGCTCAGAATTTCTTTAAAAATCTTCAAAAGGGAGGTGGAGCAGTTGCAGGAATTATTATCATGATCTGGCTGGCAACTGGCATATATCTTGTTGGACCTGATGAGATTGGCATTGTTAAGAGGTTTGGTGCATTTGTAAGGACTACACCCCCGGGACCCCATTATCACTTTCCATTTCCTGTTGAGACAGTTTTAAGGCCAAAGGTAACCAAGATTCATAGAGTTGAGGTTGGATTTAGAACTGTAAGTCAGGGACCGCCTCTCCGTTTTCAAGAAGTGCCCAAAGAGGCATTGATGTTAACTGGCGATGAAAATATCGTTGCTGTAGAATTTATCGTTCAGTATAAAATCAGCGATCCAATTAATTATCTCTTTAATGTGAGATACCCAAAGGATACAATTAAGGCAGCAGCAGAGGCATCTATAAGAGACGTTATAGGGAAAAATTTAATAGATGAGGTATTAACAGTAGGTAAGGCAAAGATGCAGGAAGATACGATGATACTCTTGCAGTCAATATTAGACGGTTATAAGACAGGTATACAGGTGGTTGCAGTTCAACTACAGGATGTATCACCTCCTAAACCTGTAATTGCAGCATTTAAAGATGTGGCAAGTGCAAGAGAGGATAAGGAGAAGTTAATCAATCAGGCACAGGGATATAGAAACGATATACTCCCAAAGGCAAAGGGTGAGGCAGCGGTAATGATTAATAAGGCTAAAGGATACACAGAGACAAGGATCAAGAGGGCAGAAGGAGAGGCTAACAGATTTTTAAGGACATTAGAAGAATATTCCAAAACCCCTGATATAATCCGAAAGAGGATATATATAGAGACCATGGAAGAGATTCTGCCAAAGACAGATCTCATTATTATGGAAGGTAAGTCTTCTCAGAATATACTCCCTTATCTTCCGCTGAAGAGAGGAAGAGAATAGATTGGTTTAATTGGAGTTATGGAGTTATTGGTAAAACTAACTAATAAGACTAATAAGACTAATAAGACTAATAACTCCATAACTTAAAGGAGGTAAGAGATGAAGAGTAAAATAGTAATCCTTATTATTATAGTTTTTGTGCTATTTTTCCTTCCCCAGATACTTTTTATTGTGGACCAGACAGAATCAGCTATTGTAATACAGTTAGGAAAACCGATGAGAACTATTATGGAACCAGGACTCCACTTTAAGACGCCATTTATTCAGGAGGTGATCTTTTTTGACAATAGATTGCTTGATTATGACGCCCTGCCAAAGGATATTATAACCAAGGATAAGAAGACCCTTGTTGTTGATAATTATGCCAAGTGGCGGATAAAAGATCCCCTGAAGGTCTATCAGTCAGTAAGAGATGAAAGAGGGGCGCAGACAAGGTTAGATGATATTATCTATTCTGAGTTGAGGGTAGATCTCGGAGTTCATAATCTGATTGAGATAGTGTCAAAACAGAGATCAAGTATAATGAAAACTGTCACACAGAGAAGCAGTGAAAAGGCTTCAGCCTTTGGTATAGAGATAACTGATGTAAGGATTAAGAGAGCAGACCTCCCCCTTGAAAATGAAAATGCAGTCTATGCAAGAATGGAGACAGAGAGGCAAAGAGAGGCAAAGAGATACAGGTCTGAAGGAGGAGAGGAATCTCAAAAGATAAAGTCATTGGCAGATAAGGAGAAAGCGATCATATTAGCTGAAGCCTATAGGGAATCTCAGGAATTAATGGGGAGAGGTGATGCAGAGGCATTTAAAAAATATGCAGCCGCATATAAAAAAGATCCCAGTTTTTTTGAATTTATGAGGACAATGGATGCCTATAAAGAGACTTTTACTCCTGGCACAACATTAGTCCTTACACCTGATTCAGAATACTTGAAATACCTGAAGAGAGATTAGGGTCTCACCGCAACCCTCTCCCAAATACGGATATTTGTTCTCTATCAGTCATCCTGAGAGGAGCGAAGGATTTGTTTTTTGGTGTCTTTCTTCAGTTTTTTAAAGCAGATCCTTTGTTTCACTCAGGATGACAACCTATTGGAATTACTACACTTTATTTAGTAATAAAAGTGTCTATAATTATGCTGAATGGTTACGTCTGGCTTAGGATATTTTCTATCTCTGTTTTTGGGTTTAATGAATACCATTCTGTACTGCCTCCTCAAAATTGAATGGTCTGATATTAAAGAATGGATTTTTTTTATTATGGCAGTTCAAACATTTCTTTTTGTCTGCCATCTGCAGACCAGCATCTATTGCATCCTGTTTATCAAACTGAGGATTGTCTATCATTATCTTCATATATTCGTCTCCAGGCCCATGACACATCTCACAACCAACTCCTATCATGTCGGGACTTTCTCTCCTGTTTATAAATCCACCTGCCTTGCCAAATCCTGTGACATGACACTGAAGACACTTTGGAATTACTGTATAGTCTTTTAAGTGATCTATTCCTGCCTCTCTTTTCTCATCATGTTTCTCGAGCGGCTTCAGAGAATCAAAGGCATAGGCATGTCCTGTATTCTTCCATGCATTATATTCCTTTATATGACATACTTTGCATGCCCTTGAACCGACATATCCCTTTTTCTTTGCTGTGACAGTAATAGGAATAAATATAAAAGTTATTAGCAATAGATATGATAAAAACACCCTCATCCCGAGAGATCCTTTTTTCTGATAATATAAAGTTTCACAAATATAAAGAATATTATAACAAAAACCATCAAAATTACAATAAGATAATCTCTAAACCTATCTTTTAATTCATCTCTGAATTCTTGAACGGTCTTCAGTATATCTTCTGATATAGTGGCAGCCTCTTTGATATGTTGATTTATAGTCTCTACATTAAGGGAATGCGATGCTGATGGAATCATAAGTATATGAGTTACTGCATCAGAATATTTATTATTAAGGTCTGTAATATTTCTACCTGCATCCTTTAATTCCTCTATTCCATTCTTTGCCTCTTCCAATATAGCCTTAGCCTCGTCTATATTCTTTTTTATCAGTGTAGCTACCTGATATTGGATAGAAGATGAATCATGGCATACTCCACAGTCACGTTCCTTATCACCAATAAACTTATCCGGTGTAGGAGGGATATTTTTATGATTCCCGTGACATGTTATACATGTAGGGATACCTATTTGTTGAAGCATGCTGAAGTGCACACTTTTCTTGAAATTTTCCAGAACTACAGAATGACAATGACCACATACACCAGGTATATCAATCGGCGAAAGTGATCTCTCGCCATGCTTTCCATGACATGTGGTACAGTTAGGTGCTGCTAAAGGATTTTTATCTGAGAGCTTGCCATAGATGATCTTGCCATGTACGCCTTCTTTAAATAATTTAACCTGATCTGTAGGTATATCATAGCCGTCCATTATCTCTTTTGAAGAATGACATTTCCCGCATGTATCAGGCAGATTTAATCTATAGACAGGGGAGTTTCTGTCAGTAACCTTTTTAATATCATGCCTTCCGTGGCAATCAATACATACGGCTGCTTTTTCATCTCTCTCTTCAGATAACAACCTTCCATGAACACTCTTTTTATAGTTTGCATATTGATCAGTGGGGATATTATATTTGCCCATTTTATCAGCATTGGCATGACATTTAGCACATAGTTCAGGTATCATAAACCTTGTAGGCTTTCCTATAAAGCCTGCATCTTTACTCATTGCCTTTCTTGTAAGAAGAGTCGGATCTCCTCCATGACAATCAGAACAGATTATTCCTGCCTCTTTATGTATGCTCTTTTTCCAGTTTACCACAGGCATACGCAATCTCTTGGCTTTTAGCCCTTTATGACAGAGAACACAGCTATTCACCTCCACTTTTTTAAACTTGGCGATGCTATCATCTCCACAGGTAAAGAGTATAATCAGACTGATAAGAATTATTACAGAGTTTTTATGAGTTTTTAAAAGATTCATAAATAAGGATTTTCGTCTCCTAACTCCTGACTGACTCCCAAAATTATGAGATATAACCCAATATTGTAAAGAATATAAATCCTATTACCCCTAATATCCCGATAGTTGTTGCAATAGGCCTTTTTTTAGGATGTCTTTCTGGATTTTTATCAAAAAAAGGGAGTACAATAAGTAATAGTAAGAATATCATCTGCCCTACAACACCTATTACTTTAGGTGCCCATTGCCCCATAAATGTTAATACTTCAGATACCTTTAATATCTGATAAGAGGCAAGAAAAAACCACTCTGGTTTAATATGCTCAGGAGTAATTAAGGGATCTGCCTTGGGTTCCATAGGGGCAGGATTGAATATAACTAATGTGGAAATTATCCCTATCATAATAAAGACAACTATTATCTCTTTTAATGCGTGATCTGGCCAGAATGGAATTCCGCCCTCCTCTTCATATACAGGATTTAACAGATCTCTTGCAGATATAATCCCTACAGGTTTTCCATTGGCTGTAACCAGAAGATGTCTTATATGATACCAGCTCATTGTCTCATTTGCCTTTACAGTGGATTCATTTTCATCAATCGCAGAGATAGGATAACTCATCACAGATTCAACAGATATTCGCGAGGGAGCAGCAGTCTTTTTTGTCATCACCTTTTTTACTATATCTACATCAGTGATAATGCCTACATATTCTTCCTCTTTCTTTACAAGTAGACTGTTTACCTTATGCTGTTTCATGGTTGAGGCAGCACTCTTCACAGTCTCATTGTATGAGATAGAAAGGGGATTTGTAGTCATTACCTTTTTAACTGGAATTATAGGGATCATTTCTTTAGTTCCTTGTTAGTTCCTTGTTCTTGGTTATTAGTTCTTAGTTTTTTGTTCAAAAATTTAAAACAAAGCGCTAAGGGTTTACCGCAAAATAATTACAGTGACTCAGAGATGCCCAGCCTCCTCAATATTAAAAAGTGCAATGCCAGAAGACCTACCATAATCCACGGAAGTATAATGACATGCAGGGCAAAGAATCTTGTCAGGGTAATCTGACCTACATCAGGACCACCTCTAATCAGGTTTTTCAGCATTGGGCCTATCACAGGGACAGCACCTGGTATCTCTGTTCCAACAGTAGTAGCCCAATAAGATATCTGGTTCCACGGCAGAAGATATCCTGTAAAGCCAAATGTAAGTGTAAGACATAGCAAAATCACACCTACTACCCAATTCAGGTCCCTTGGAGGTTTATATGCACCATAGAAGTATATTCTTACCATGTGTATCAATATAGTAATCATCATTATATTTGCTGACCAGTGATGAAATCCTCTGATTAACCACCCGAACGGTGCATTATTGGTTATATGCACCACACTCTCATAGGCATGATCTATGGTTGGTCTGTAATACATTAAGAGCATTACTCCGCTTGTTGCATTTATTACAAATAGCAGGAATGTAATCCCTCCAAAGCAGAACCAGAAATTTACATGACCCGGCACAGGTTTTTTAAGAACCTTTTTAAGGGAATCTCTTAACTCCAATCTCTCATCAAGCTCTCCATAGAATAATCCTGTTGCCAGAGTAAGCCAGTTAAGTATACCTTTGAGATTTACCTTTTTTTCAGTCTTCTTTGCTATATCATTTATCTCTTTTTGTCTAAACATTCTCCCCTCACCCTTAACAATTATTTTCCTGTCTCTTGCGGCAGAAAATTTGAATAATGAATATCGAATATGGTTACTGAGCCTGTCGAAGTAAGAAATGATATGTGTAGATGGAAAAGAGTGTAAATAAATTCATCATTCAATATTCCTTGTTCGATATTCATTACCCTATTATGATCTTATCATCTACAATTTTAGTTTCGTATGTAGGGAGGGGCTTAGGAGCTGGTCCTCCCAGTACATTCCCATTAAGGTCAAAAGAAGAGGCATGACATGGGCAAAACAGTATATTTTTATCAGGCTGCCACTCTACAATGCACCCTAGATGAGTACATATAAGTGAAATCGCATGGACATTATTATCAACCATAATTACACCTATTGGTCTCCCCTTTAATATTACCTTTTTTATCCTGCCTTCCGGAAGGATATCGGATAAAGGAAGACTTATCCTCTTATCATCAACGCCTCCTCTTGTCTTTTCTGTAGGCCAAATATATTTCAGTCCTGTGTATCCTGCCCCTATTGATGCTATTATTCCCCATATAACTATGCCGATATTAATTGTCTGCTCAAAAAAACTTCGTCTATCTATATTATTCGAACTGTTCTCTTCATGTTTCGTTATATCTTCCATTAAAGTACCTCTTTAAAGTAAGACATTTTATTTATCTCCGATAAGTTTAGTTAAACTAACATCTTTGTTATAATATAAACATAGCACAAAGTCTGATAATTGTCTAATTCCCAAAAACTTGAGATATAAATGGGAGAGGGTTGAGGTGAGGGTGAAATATTGATCAGAAATGGAATCTGATGGTAATACTTGCCTCAACGCCATTTAATTCTAATGGAAGTTCTATTGGAACCCTGACTGTCCTTTCTACATTGCTGCTCGTATCTATACCAAAGGTAAGAGCATCACCTTCTTCAGGTGGTGGCGGTGGTGTAGGCTGACTATCACCTGCCAGCGCAGGGACATCTACAACTGGCGGAAAGTTTGGCGGAAAGTACCTGTCTATCTTGACTTTTAGTGTCTTACCAATAACATAGTTGAGCTTAATTCCAAAAGAAAGCCATTTTCTTAAAAAGTATTCTCCTCCCATTCCAATACGTGAAGTATAGGCTAAACCTCTTGCTTCTGTAGAGCTGACAGAAGCAAAACTCAGACCAAATTCAGGTGCGACTACCTTTATTAGGGAATCCATTGTGAGATGAGACAGTGAAACACCTAAAAATTCAATATTGGTGAATAGTGTGCTATGCTCTTTGTTATCAAACAGGTTATATCTCCAGCCTATCCAGAATTGATTTATTGTAATGTTATACGCTGCGCTTCTTGGCGCCAGGACAGTGTCATCAAGGGTAAGTATCGGCAGGTCATATAAGTCTTCTGATTTCCCCCTTCCTTCCCATATTGAAATTGTAAATGTCAGACTATGTCTCTCTTTTATCCTATATTGTGCCTCTATACCATAATTAAACTTCTCTTTTATGTTTGATACCGTGATGTTTCTATCGCTCCTATTCACATCTTTTATACTGCCGGGCAAAAGAAAATTAGGGTCCTGTTCTATTGCCAGACTACTATCATTAATCACCCTCCTTAATGTCTTCAGAGAGGGTTTATAATATCCCATTATATATCCTATGCTCCATCTTGACTCCTCTCCATATACCTGTCCACAACAGAATATTAATACTATAAGAAATGACAAAAATAGCCTGATTTTCACCCTCTGTTTTTTCTCCTTTGAAAATCCCCCCTTCCCACCTTACCAAGGGGAGATTTCCATATATCTCTTACTAAATGGTTTCCCCCTTTATTAAGGGCTATTTCTATAGATTCCCCCTTTGGAAAAGGGGGTTAGGGAGATTTAGCTTTTTATCTCAAAATTGTAATAGCTGCCTTTGCCTTATTTATGAAATCTGTGAAACTTTTTATCTTAATCAGACGCCTTATTATATAAGATGGCCTGAAATAGAAAGTCATGTATGCCTTTTTAATAATACGCTCCAACTCCTCTTTTGGAAGATGAGGATATGAGATAAAAGACTCTTTTATTGGATCTATTGCCCTGTATTCATCCTCTATCATCCAACCCTCTTTTTTTGCAATTCTATTAAACTCAGTATTCGGGAAAGGTGTACATATTGAGAATAATACATAATCAACATTCAGGTTCTTTACCTTTTTTAATGTATACTCAATGGTCTCTTTTGTCTCAAGAGGAGAGCTTCCAAACAGTATATTCAGCTCAGGTTCAATATTATATTTATTAAGGAGATCTACTGCTATGTATAAATCTTCAATCTTCAGGTCTTTTTTTATATAATCTAATATCTCCTGTTTAAATGATTCAATCCCAATATCTATATATCTGCATCCAGCCTCAGACATGGACTTTACCATCTCTTTGTCTGTCAGGTGATCTGCCCTTGCCAGACATGACCATTCTAATCTAAAATCCTTAATGCCATGACATATATCTATTACGCGATCTCTGCTGATTGTAAACTCATCATCAATAAATGAGAACGACCTGTACCCCTCTTCATATAATATCTTTATCTCATCAATAACATTGCCTGCTGATCTCAGTCTTATAGGAGGTTTGTTCTCCCTGTGCTTTCTATGCTCAATCTCACGGGCAAAACTCAAAGAATTAGGAACGCAATAATTACATCTATGAGGACATCCCCTTGAGGAGAGAACAGCAGTAAACGGTAATCTTGATAGTTTTGGGTTATTATATCTCTCTCTCCTTAAGATATCCCGTTTGGGAAATGGAAGTGTATCAAGATTATCAATAATATCCCTATAACTGTTAGAGACCTTCTCTTTCCCCTTAAGATATGTAATACCTTTTATATCGGCTAAATCACCATTTTGCTTTAATCTCAGAACAAGCTCTTTTATTGTCTCCTCAGGTTCACCACGTATTACAAATGAATCCCTGTCTACAAATATATTAGGATTGCTTGTTGGTTCAGTAGAGAGATAGATAAACTTTGCCGATGGCTTTATCTCTTTTATCAGTTCTCTTGCGATTAGATCGGTCTCTCTGGATAGAAACACCGTATAAAATATATAGATATCAGAATTATCTCTTTTAATAAAATCAATAAAACCCTTTCTATCAATACCATCTATTACGCAATCAATAAAACATGTCTCACAGCCAGCCTCTTCTAAGACAGCCATTGAGTAAAGTATAAAGATATTAGGTTGGTAGTATATGCCATAGTTACACCCAAATATCCTCTCAGCAGAGAGTTTGCCATCAAGCGGCGGCGGGATTAAAAATGTTGTCTTCATCTTCCTTCAACCCTTTTCATTGGGAATAAGAGTTCCCTTATAAAACCGCATGACCATGAGGTCATTATTATTAATATTACAAATGGTATATTAAAGCCAACGGTAATGGATCTCCATTTAAGTATACCTAATACAGAGAAGAAAAGCATGAATATAAGTGCTGTTCCGCCAATTATCACCAGATAGAAAGGGTCACTCATATATATAACCGATAAGAGCATAAAAATAACTGGCAGACTTAAGCCGACACCTATATGGACAATATTTATCATTCTCCTGTCCCTTTTGCCTACCTGCAACCTTCCTATGGCATAACGATACATCTGCTTCCATAACTTTTTTGGTGTCGGTCTCCTGAAATGGTATACTATTACATCAGGAGTATATAATAACCTGTATCCCATGTCTATTATCTTCCTGTTCAACTGGGTATCATCACAGGTGAGCAGTGTCTCGTCTATGGGCATTACTTTTTCAAGAACTGTTCGTCTGTATATGGCATTACATCCTGGTATGCTGGAGACCTCTTTCTCATAAACCAGTTCTCTTGCATGAATAGAACCTGCAGCAAAGATACCCTGTCCAAAGACAAAACCTACTGCCTTTCCAAAGCTGCTTTCACTATCAGGAGTTATATTCGGTCCTCCTACACAGGCAACCTTATCATCCCTGTTAAAGTACTTCACACAATTTCTCAGCCAATCTCTGTCCATAACACAATCAGCATCAGTAAAGGCAATAATATCTCCTCTTGCATACTCAAACCCTATATTCCTCCCTGGTGATACAGTCTGTTTGTGGTTTGTTATTACTATTGCTCCCATATTCTCTGCAATAGCAGGTGTGCTGTCATCTGACAGACCATCAGAGATAATAATCTCATACCTGTCTTCAGGATAATTCTGTGCTTTTATACTCTGAAGACAATATTCCATGAATCTCTCCTCATTCTTTACAGGGATTATTATTGAGATAAAGGGATAGTTTTCCATAGTTATATTATATAGATTTCGTAACTATTCAGCTAATACAGAGCAAGGGTTCCAAAGACTTTATAATGCGTATGATTATAATAAGTTTATTAAGATACAACAGCATCATTTCAGATCAGGTCTCTATGAGTAGTGAGACCTAATCGCTAAGGTGACGCTATAAACTCTTTCCCACCCCTCACCCTGTAACAACTGAATAGTTACATATTATTTAAGCGTTTTCTTGCCTTTTCTGCAAATTCTTTATACCTCTCATCCTTATCCGCTAACTTTAAGAATTTCTCATAATAGATTATCGCCTCATCTAATTTGTCAGCAGAATCCAATGTATATGCAAGATTATACAATGCCTCAGGATAATTAGGTTTTCTCTTTAATGCCTCCTTATACTCCTTTATTGCCAGTTCAGATCTGCCCTGTTTGTAGTATATCACACCCATATTATAATAGGCTATAGTTCGAGCAGAATCATTCCTTATACTATCTTTGAACTCCTTTAATGCCATATCCAGATTACCCTGTTCAAAATAGATAAGCCCAAGATTATAGTGGGCATCGGCAATATCTGGGTCAAGCCTCAATGCCTTCTTATATGCATCTATGCTTAGATCGATCCTGCCTGTCCTTTTGTAAAGAATGCCCAGTGTATTATAAACAAGGGGAGCATTCGGAAATATCTCAATAACTCTCTTATATTCATCAATCGCCATATCCCATTTCTTCTGGTCCAGATAAATAGACGTCAGAGCATCACGGGATAGAAAATGATATGGATTTATGGATAATGCCTTTTTATACTCATCAATAGCCTTATCCATATTACCCTGACGCTGATATATTAATCCTATTCTATAGTGTGCCTCATAGAATCCCGGCGCAACACGTAAAGTATCACGATATTTATTTAAGGCAGAGTCTATATCTCCCTTGTTAAAATATGCCATACCAAGGTTGTAATGGGCAAAATAGAATTTTGGCAAAAGCTCTATTGCCTTTTTGTATTCCTCAATAGCCATATCGATATTCCCATTTCTGGCATAATTAAGTCCCAGGTCACTATGCACGGTACTGGAATCGGGTGTCTTTTTTAGATTGTCACTCCAGAAGAGAATAGGATCCTTCCACAGATTATTCCTCTGAACAGTCCATACAGACTGTGTGAGAATCAAAATTATAGGGAAAGAGCAGTACGCAGTAAACAGCAAGTAATTATGTGGAGATGATCTGTATCTGAATTTAATCATATCTGCTAACTTTACAATCCCTATAGCTGCTATTATAAAGAATCCTATGGAAGGCAGATATAACCTGTGCTCAAAGACCAGCCATAGCCGTATTACAGTAGACTCTATCACAAGGTTTAAGAAAAACCATAGTATAAAAAAGGAGATAACAGTCCTTCGCTTATATATGTATATACCATACCCTATTATACCAAAGATTATAAGCATACAGATAAATGTACTGACTGGATTGAACAGGGAATGGGATACAGAAAACTCGTATATAAGTCTTAATCTTGATGGCAATGGTAATAATAATAGAGTTATGTAATATATTACTACTCTGAATTCAGTAATCAATCTCTGTAAGGCAGTAAATTCCTGTTCTATGCTCCGTGCTGCCATCAAGCCCTTTATCCCCTTTATTATACCTTTTTGACTACCTGCACCTATATATATAAACCCTATTACAATAAAGGATATGACCATTATAATAAAATATGGACATGCCTTTTTTATCTTTTTGAGATCAAACCGGGCAAAAAAGTATATCTCATAGAGGATTATTATTAACGGTAATGTGATTGTGATCTCCTTACTTCCAAAGGCAAGAAGGGCGAAAAACAGAGAAGTCAGAAGCCAGAAGTTAGAAGTTAGAAGTCCATCTGACTTCCCTTTGTTCCTGACTTTTGACTTCTGACTCCTGTTCCATGATACCCTTCCCTTCACATAACATAATAGTGACAGTATATAAAACATCGTTGCCATAGATGTTGCACGCTGAACTATATATGTTACTGCCTGAGTCTGAACAGGTGATGTCGACCAGAGAAGGGCGGCAATTATGGCTATCCAGAAGGGTTTATCTCGAAACTCGAAACTCGAAACTCGAAACTCTTTTATTCTCTGCCCCCTTATCTCCAGTGTTATCTTCAGAAAAAGATATAGACTAATAGTAGTAATTATATGAATAATAATGTTTACAATGTGATATCCTGATACATCAAGACCTCCAAAATAGTAATTTATGGCAAAGGTTATGTTAGTAACCAGACGACGGACGGAGTCATTATTAAAGATACCCTTCATAAACCCATCTGGAGAGAGTGTAGTTATCTTGATGAATATATTATCTACTATAATCGCATAATCATCAAAATAAAATGGGACATCAATGGTATTAGAATAAAGGATTATCACAATAACAGGAATTATTAATAAAATTATCTTGGGGAAAGATTGTTTCATCTATCGTTTTTTATACAGGCGAGTTTTTTTTCCTATTTTAAGCTGTTCTTTAGCCTTTTCTGCAAATTCTTTATACCTCTCATCCTTATCCGCTAACTTTAAGAATTTCTCATAATAGATTATCGCCTCATCTAATTTGTCAGCAGAATCCAATGTATATGCAAGATTATACAATGCCTCAGGATAATTAGGTTTTCTCTTTAATGCCTCCTTATACTCCTTTATTGCCAGTTCAGATCTGCCCTGTTTGTAGTATATCACACCCATATTATAATAGGCTATAGTTCGAGCAGAATCATTCCTTATACTATCTTTGAACTCCTTTAATGCCATATCCAGATTACCCTGTTCAAAATAGATAAGCCCAAGATTATAGTGGGCATCGGCAATATCTGGGTCAAGCCTCAATGCCTTCTTATATGCATCTATGCTTAGATCGATCCTGCCTGTCCTTTTGTAAAGAATGCCCAGTGTATTATAAACAAGGGGAGCATTCGGAAATATCTCAATAACTCTCTTATATTCATCAATCGCCATATCCCATTTCTTCTGGTCTGTATATATCCTTCCTAATTCTATATACGAATAGATATTATCCTTGTATCTCTCTTTTAACAATTTATATACCTTGACAGCCATATTAATATCCTCTTTTTTTTCATATAGCATGGCAAGGTTAATGTATGCCTTAATTTTTGAGGGATCACTTCTTATTACCTCTATATATTGCTCAATGGCAGGTTCTGTCTCCTCTGTCTCTTCATATATCTGTGCTAAGTTATTATGTGCTGTAGTATAGTCGGGATCTATCTCTATAGCCATCTTGTATTCTTTAACAGCGGAATCTATATCTCCATGACTATAATAATGTACTCCTAATTCATTATGAGGATCACTCAAATAGGGTTCCTTTTTTATATTATCTCTCCAGAGGAGAGATACATCCTGCCAGACATAATTTCTTTGTATAGTCCATAGAGACTGTATAAAAATGACAGCTATTATAATGATGCAGTTGGCAGCAGGCAGCAGGCAGTCAGGGAGAGATGAAACAGTTGAATTTTTTCTGTACTTTACCATCTCTGTAAACTTTACCATACCCACACCAACTATAACAAAGAATCCTATGGATGGCAGATATAATCTGTGCTCAAAGACTAAATGTAATCTTGTTATTAGAGATTCTATCACAAGGTTTAAAAAAAACCAGAGCATAAAAAAGGAGATAACACCCCTTTTTCTAACTATAGACAAGGCATATACAATTAATCCGAGAATAATAACAATGGCTGGGATAGTGGTAAGAGGATCAAATAATGAATGTGAAACAGGAAAATTATATAGTACCCTGAGTCTTGAAGGCAGAGGGAGTATAAGTAGCGTTATATAATAAATAATTACCCTGAATTGAGTTAAAATCCTCTCTCCTGCTGTAAATGCCTGCTGTTCAATGTTACTTACAGGTGGTTCTGTTAATCTCTTTAAGGCACTAATAATCCCTTCATCCATATACAGGTGACTGAATATAAGGACAGATACCATAATAATACCTGTAAAATAGATTGCCCTTTTCCTCATCCTTTTAGTGTTAGATTGTGTAAAAAAGTATATCTCATACAGGATAATTACAAAAGGGAGTGTGGCTGATATCTCCTTACTCCCAAAGGCAAGAAAGGCGAAGACAGTAGACAGTAGATAGTAAAGAGCAGGGTGACCCCTGCCACCTGATATCCTTCCATTCACATAACATAGCAGCGACATCATATAAAACATAGTTGCCATAGAGGTTGCACGTTGAACTATATATGTTACTGCCTGTGTTTGTACAGGAGATGTTGACCAGAGGAGGGCAGCAATCATACCTATCCAGAAAGACCTGTCCGAAATACAAGGGTCTTTTGTTTTCTGCACCCTCATTTCCAGAGTTATATACAGAAACAGGTATATTGTAATCGCAGTAATTATATGAATAATAATATTTACAATGTGATACCCATACACCTCAAGTCCTCCAAAATAGTAATTTATGGCAAAGGTTATGTTAGTAATTGGACGATTACGGGAGATAGAACTATTATGGACTATATTTTTTAATGTATAGACTGAAATATCTGTCAGATGGATTGCATTATTATCAACAATATTTCTTATATCATCATAGAGGAAAGGACTATAGAGTGAATTTAGATGGATTATAGATATAAGGATTGTGATAAATGATACTGCAACGATATGTTTTTTCTTTATATTATCCACAGCGATAACAAGTTGTATAACTTCATGAAACTGTTTGTTTACCCTAATATAAGGGCATTGTTAAATCAGTATAGGTTGATAGAAATTATGGCTCTTTGAAATTTCAAGTGGGTAAGTAGTGTTTATTGAACTGGGAAAAATTAAGTTTACCCGTTACCAAAAAAGCAATTATTTTAAAATATTTTATGTTTCGGAAACACTTGGCTTTAGCTTTCAAGCAGGCCATTATTACGTATTTTCTTCTGAAAATCCCCCTCACCCTAACCCTAACCCTCTCCCACAAGGGGAGAGGGAACTTTCCCCTCCCTAATTACCCACTTAAAATTCAAAAGAACCTCCATGCATCTTTGCACGGAATCAGTGCAAAGATGCATGGAGTCAATGCACAATACCCGTGCAAATTTATCCTTTCCCGTGCGGTTTCTGAATTATTATTCCTATTTGTATTGAAATTGTCCACAGTTTGACTACATTTTAATTAAGGATGTAGCAAAAAGATGGGGATGGCTTGTGCCTACTGTTGACATGACCGAATATTTCTATCCTACTTCGTAACTATTCAGCTAATACAGAGCAAGGGGTTCCAAAAACTTTATAATGCGTATGATTATAATAAGTTTATTCAAATAGAACAGCATCATTTCTGATCAGGTCTCTATGAGTAGTAAGAGCTAAATACTAATGTGACGCTATAAACTCTTTTCCACCCCTCACTCTGTATTAACTGAATAGTTACCCTACTTCTATTATTTTAAATGCTTATTATACTCCATGTCAAACCACATTGCAAAGAAGAGACATTGGAGACCTGATATGGTCAAAAATACTGAAAATAGGGCGCTGGTTGCAACTACACTGTTTCCTGATAATCTTATGTATACAAGAAATGACCCGAATCCTACACCTACAGGAAATAATAAAATGCCGAGTGCATAGAAAAATACTAAGGGGTGAAAGTCTCTGATTACATACTTTTCAAACATCCTCCTGAAAAACCCCTTTATCAATAAGAATGAGATAGCAGGAATTACTCTCCATAATCTTATGCCTGATTTTTCCCCAATATTGTATACTGGCCTGACAGATACATCCCTGACCCTGAAATTACTGATATTCAGTTTTATCAATATGTCATTCGGCATACCGTATCTCTTATATATTGAGTCAATATCTATTGTCTTCAGTGCATCAAGGGATATCGCTGTATATCCTGTCTGAGAGTCGGCTATGTGCCAATAACCAGAGGCTATCTTTGTCAATAAGGATAGGACTGAGTTTCCAAGATATCTGTAGTGGGGGATCATCTTCCATGATTCTCCCCTGAAGAGTCTATTCCCTTTTGTGTAATCTGCATTTCCATTTGCCACTGGTTCTATTATCCTGTTAAGGTCATTCGGGTCCATCTGGGCATCACCTGCCATTACAGCCACTACATCTAATTTTTCATCTATCGCCCTTTTATAGCCTGTTGTAATAGCTCCACCCACCCCCATATTCTTTTCATGCCTTATAAGGATCAATCTTTTCTCTTTATCCTTTTGATACCCTTGTACAACTCTATATGTGTTATCAGAGCTGCAGTCATCCACTATAATAATGTTATCTACAAAAGACGGCATGGTCTCTATGACCTTTTTTATTAATATCTCTTCATTATATACAGGTACTACAACTCCTATCTTTTTCTTTTTATACATTACTACAGCCTCTCCTCTGTTTTTCTGTCAAAGATATGAATTTTATCAGATGGCAGTATAAAATAGACCTTCTCTCCTGTAGTGAATTCTTCTTCTATCTTTGCCATTCCTTTTAGTATTATACCATTATTACAACCATTTACCCACAATTCTGCACCTGTAGGCTCAACAATAGAGACCTCCATTTCAATAGCTCCTTTTTTACTCACCCTTGATACCCTTATATCTTCTGGTCTGATGCCTATTATCACTTCCTTCCTCTCAGGTCTCTTTTCTGTTTTTGCTGCAATCGCAATCGTCATATCACCAAAAGTTATCTGAGTCTTATTAATTATCCTCCCATCTATAAAGTTCATGGAAGGACTTCCTATAAAGCCCGCCACAAATTTATTTGCCGGTCTCTTATAGATATCCAGAGGTCTTCCCAAGTGCCTTACAGCCCCATTGTAGAGTACAGCCACCCTGTCTGACAGGCTCATTGCCTCTTCCTGATCATGGGTGACATATATAGTGGTAATTTTTAATTCTCTATGTAGCCTTTTTATCTCTCCCCGCATCTCTATCCTCAGTCTTGCATCAAGGTTAGATAATGGTTCATCCATTAGAAACAGGCGTGGTCTTCTTATTATTGCCCTCCCAAGGGCAACCCTCTGTCTCTGCCCACCTGACAGCTCTTTTGGGTGTCTCTTTAAAAGTCCCTCCAGACCTAAGAGTCCTGCTACCCTCCTGACCTCCTCTGATATCTCACTTTGCGGTATCTTTTTAATCCTGAGAGGAAAGGCGATATTTTCATATACGCTTAGATGGGGATATAGTGCATAGCTCTGAAATACCATTGCTATATCCCTCTCCTTTGGAGATAGATGTGCTACAGGCATATTGTCAAAATATATATTCCCTCTTGTTATATCTTCAAGTCCTGCCAGCATGTTCAGTATAGTTGATTTCCCACAGCCACTTGGTCCGACAAAGGTAAAAAACTCACCCCCTTTTATAAGCAGGTCAAGGCTCTTTATGACATCTACATCTCCAAACCTCTTTTCTACCTTATCAAACCTTATCTCTGTCATAGCTATTTTTACCCTTTTATCGCCCCTGCAGTTAATCCCTCTACTATTCTCTTTTGAAATATGAATACAAGGATAATTAGAGGCATGGTAACAACTATTGATGCAGCAGATATATCCCCCCAGGGCATTTCATGCAGACCAGGGAATAGTGCTATCCCGACAGGTATAGTCCTTGAGGCAATTGTAGAGGTAAATGTGAGGGCAAAGAGAAATTCATTCCATGAGAATATGAATACCAGAATAGCAGTGGCAAAGAGACCAGGGAGAACAAGAGGCAATAGTATCTTGTAAAATATCTGAAAGTTGGTGCAGCCGTCAACCCTTGCTGCAAGATATATCTCATCAGGTATCTCTTTAAAGAAGTTTGTCAACACCCATATAGTCAATGGTAGAGAAAAGGTTGTATATGTGATGATCAATGCCCACCATGTATCCCTGAGACCAAGTCCCCTTATGATTATAAAGAGAGGGCTTACTGTTGCAATAGGTGGAAACATAGAGACTGATAAGACCATGCCAAGGATGATTCCCTTTCCTTTTATATCTAACTTTGCAAGGGCAAACCCTCCAAGCGAGCCTATTAATATGGAAAAGAGTGTGGTAGCAGTTGCCACTATACAACTATTGGCTATAATCCTTAAAAAGGGATGACCTTTAAATATGGATATATAGTGTCCAATGACAGGCTTTGCAGGAAGAAGAGGCGGTAATCTGCTGAGCTCTGAGTCAGGTTTTAGAGATGTTATAACCTGCCATACAAAGGGGGCGAGGTTATAACAGACCAGAAAGGCAATAAGTAACCAGAATATTAATCTCTTTATCTTCATTTCTTACGCCTCTTTAGTTAGGCTGTTACAGAACCGTCATTTATACAGGTTGTTACGGAACCGTCATTTTGAGCCGAAAGCGAGAAATCTTGATTATACAACATATTAATAATTAAAGATTTCTCTCTCCACTCCGTTCTGTTCGAAATGACAAAAAGGGTGTTCCGTAACAGACTGTATTTTCAATTCACTGTTATCCTTATCCATATACCTCCCGCAATATCCTGTCTCCACCCTTAGACAGAATAGACTCTGCAAGGATAATCCCCATCTCTATGGCTTTATCAGGGTTACCCTTTATACCATCACGGATCAGCTCACTCCCATCTATGCCTGCCACCATACCTTCAAGATGTAATTTTCCATCTTTCATCTTTCCGTAACAAGCTATAGGCACCTGACATCCACCCTCCAGTCTCTGCAAGAATCCCCTCTCTCCTGTGACACATATCGCTGTCTCTCTATCCTCTAATATCTTTACTATTTGATTGACATCTTCATCACTTATACGGGTCTCAATCCCTAATGCACCCTGTCCTATTGCCGGCAGGCTTATCTCAAACGGGATATATTCTGTAATCTGATCCTTAAACCCTAACCTCTTTACGCCTGCGGACGCCAATACGATAGCATCCAATCCCTCTGATATTAGTTTTTTGATCCTTGTATCCAGATTTCCTCTCAATGGATGGATATTAAGGTCATTACGATAGTATTTAAGTTGTGATGAGCGTCTGAGACTGCTTGTGCCTATCTTTGCCCCCTCAGACAGAGATGATAGTTTTAGACCACATCTAGATATAAGGATATCTCTCGGGTCTTCTCTAGGAGTAATAGCTGATATATGCAGCTCTTCAGGTATATCAACAGGGAGATCCTTCATGCTGTGGACTGCAATGTCTATCTCGCACCTTAACATAGACTCTTCTATCTCTTTGACAAAGAGTCCCTTTCCTCCTATCTTTGCAAGTGGAGCGTCTGTTATCCTGTCCCCTGTGGTCTTTATCTTTTTTAATGAGACCTGCATATCAGGGAAGTGTCTTTTTATCTCTGCCCTTACCCATTCAGCCTGCCAGATAGCAAGCCTGCTTCCCCTTGTTCCTATTATTAAATCCCGCTCTTTTTTCATAAATATACCTTTCAAGTTTTACCTTAATAGTAAAGGAAGGGATGTCTGAGGAGATTATTGTCTTCTCCCCATTGTCTATTTCCCATTGTTCCGGGCTGTCGGCACAATTATTTCACTATTATCTTTTTTATGGTTATGATGAGGAAGGTCTTTATCAAGATTAAATAGTATTCTTGCTGCCTCAATATACATATTCCCATTAGAAGAGTTTGCCTCCTGTTTCAATGCTACTAATGGGGCATGGAGTATCTTATTTATGATAGATGATGTTAATTCTTCTATAAGACTCTTTTCTCCCTGTTCCAATCTATCTAACTTTGCAAGAGTCTTTTCCAATTCTGCCCTTCTTATTCTCTCTGTCTTCTCTTTCAGTGCTATTATTGTAGGTACTACCTCAATGGTCTTAAACCACCTTGAGATAGTAACAATCTCATCTGCAATAATCTCTTCTGCCTTGACTACTTCACCCTCACGTTCTTTACGATTTGCATCTACAACCATTTTGAGATCATCTATATTATAAAGATATACATTATCTATGTTATTGACCTCTGGATCAATATTCCTTGGAACAGAGATGTCAATTAAGAATATCGGCTGATTCTTTCTATTCTGGATAGCCCTTTGAATATCAATATGTTTTATTAAATAATGAGGTGCGCCTGTTGAACAGATGATTATATCAGCCTTATAGATTTCATCTGAAAAAGTATCAAATTTTATTGCCTTTCCACTGAATCTATTTGCCAGTTTTAATGCCTTCTCATAATTTCTCGTTGTAATTAATATCTCCCTTACCCCGTCATCTATCAGGTGACGTGCAGTCAATTCCGCCATCTCTCCAGCTCCCAGTACAAGGACTGTCCTGTCATTCAACTCTCCAAATATTTTTCTGGCGAGTTCCACAGCAGCAGAACTTACTGAGACTGCATTTTCTCCTATCCTTGTTGTTGTGCGAACCCTCTTTGCAACAGATATAGCCTTTTTGAATACCTTGTTTAAGATTACACCTGTAGCCTTGTGGGTCATTGCAGCCTCAAAGGCATCCTTTAACTGACCCAATATCTGCGGCTCTCCGACAACCATGGAATCGAGGCTTGACGCTACTCTGAATATATGTCTGATAGCATCATTTCCAGAATAATAATATAGATGTGACAGGAGTGTTTCCATAGTTACAGAAGAGTGATAGCTTACCAGAAACTCTGTTATCCTCTCATATCCCTTGTCAGAGTCTGTTACAACAGAACATATATCAATTCTGTTGCATGTAGAGAGAATAAGTCCCTCCTGTATCTCCCTATAAGACCTTAATCTGTATAAGACCTCTGATAATTCATCCTCAGGACAGGACAATTTTTCTCTTAATTCTACTGGTGCGGTCTTATGACTTAATCCTACAACTATAATATTCATCTAATATCTCACACAAAGGAGTGCAATCCTTTAATAAGAAGATTGACTCCTATAAATGTAAATATCACACCTAAAAATCCTATAATAGCCAGATATGCTGCCTTCTTTGCCCTCCAGCCCACAGTTAAACGTCCATGTAATACTACTAAATAGAATAGCCATGTAACAAGTGAAAATGTCTGCTTTGGTTCCCAGCTCCAGTAAGAACCCCATGCATATTCTGCCCATACTGACCCGCTTATTATTCCAAGTGTCAGGAGTGGAAATCCGATAGAAATTGCCCTCTGATTTAAATGATCTAACATATCAAGCGACGGCAGCTTATAATATAGTGCATTAAACCTCTTTGATTTAAGCAGACGCTCCTGAATAAGGTACATAATCCCGCATACAAATGCCATTGCAAATGCTACAATCCCTAGTAGAGATAGGGTGGTATGTATCCCAAACCAGCGGCTTTGCAGTAATGGATCCAATGCACTTACTTCGTTTGGCAGAATAGATGCTGCCATTATAAATAT
The DNA here is from genome assembly GCA_046753905.1 of Nitrospirota bacterium. GTDB lineage: Bacteria > Nitrospirota > Nitrospiria > JBHHUU01 > JBHHUU01 > JBHHUU01. Next base: position 22,635 of record JBHHUU010000001.1, read on the forward strand.
AAAAGCGAGCGGGAGGATAAAAGAACCTAAGATATGGATTTTGTATAGATATTCTATAATAAGAAAGACAAGTACCAATCCCCATGTAAAAAAAGAGAGAGCCTCATATAGGTTACTTAAGGGAATATGTCCAGCCTCCAGCATCCTTGTTGATAAGGCAATAGAATGCGATATAAAACCAACACCTGTTACCCATAATGATGACCTTGAGATAAATTCTCTTTTGCTGACTACATATAAGAGAAAAAGGATTGCACCTGCAAAATAGAGGATAACTGTTATATTAAAAAAAAAGAGATTCATAATAATATGTATATGCTATATTTTACAATAATGGAAAATTATATCTTTCAATAACATTCAATGTCAACTCTCTATGTAGCGATTTATGGCAAGGCAGATCAAAAATAACAGAACTGTGCAGTAAGGTCTTAGAATGGTTGATATTCCTTGTCACTCAGTTCCAAAGATAAAATCTGTTAATCTTTTCCCTATTTCATCCGCCACCTTATCCTGCAATGCCTTAAAGACCTTATTTTTTGCCCTCTCTTTTGAAAGCGCTCCCTCTCTTCCACTCTTTGTAATGCTGCCGAATATCTTTCCTCTTTTTATGTCTGTAATAGAGAAGCTCGCCTCCCACCTGAGATATTTCCATGGAGGATCATCTATGCCTGCGTCTTTAATATATATTCTCCCTTTTATCTTAATATCTATCTCTTCTGTGTTCTTGCCATCTTTTACAGATAAGCCCCTCTTTCCAATAGCCTCCATAATATATCTGTTGAGACGATTGTCATTATCTCCTTCAATCTCTAATACAATATTAAGCTCTCTGGAGAGAATCTCTTCAAGTCTATTTGAGATATCTATTATGCTGATCTTTTCTTTAACACCTTTACCCTCAGGATTAATAATAATAAGATCAGAATTATAAATATCCCTTAATAAAAGTGCATTAACTGCCCTTTTAAGCGATCTTATTCTATGCAGTTTCTCTGTTGAGTTATCAGCTATGCCAATAAGCTCAGCAGTTTTTTTATCTAATAAAGATATTTTCTCTTTCAGGAATAATGATGCATGACTTCGATTTAGAGTTGCCAGCACATAATGAATATTTGATGCCTTATCAAACCATCTCTCAGATATAGTCACATCTTCCAATATCTTATCTGTAGAGATATTTGTAATCTGGTCAATATCTACCTGTCTTACTATCTCTATTTTGCCTCCCTTTTCATCCTGAATATGCCTCTCCCTCTCCATGGTATGCTGTGTTACCCTGACAAGAAATATCTTCGATATAGATGCGTATGCCTCTTTTTCTGCCTTATCTATAGTATCTCCATATCCTACACCTATCAAATATTCTATTTGGGGATAAAAGAGGCTTGCTCCATCAATCCATTCAGGTCTCTTTTCTGCAAATGAAAGAGTATAAGGAAAAAGAGATATAGAGATATAGACAAAAAAGCTTAACAGTAAAGTATAGCATGTTTTTGCTATAATAGAGTTAGTTCTCATGTAAGTATTATTTTTATATATGATTTTTCCCTCCTTTATTCATTTTATTTCCAACTACCCCTGTTTGTCAACCTGAAAAATATACCTCAAAAGTGATATTTATTCCATCCTAACCCTTTTATCCATGAGGCATTTTCTGTTCTTGAGGCTTTTTGTCCTCTGTTTTTGGGTACTTGCTTGTGGTTTATTATATATGTTAATATTCCGTATCTTAAAATAGAGTAACTATTCAGCTAATACAGGGTGAGGGGTTCCAAAGACTTTATAATGCGTATGATTATAATAAGTTTATTCAGATAGAAGAGCATCATTTCATATCAGGTCTCTATGAGTAGTGAGACCTAATCGCTAATGTGACGCTATAAACTCTTTTCTACCCCTTACCCTGTAATAGCTGAATAGTTACAAAATAGATAAAGAGGGAAGATATGGATATCTCTATTGAAAATATGATAATGGAAAAGTGTAATCTGCCTCCAATTCCTCCAGTTGCCAGAAAAGTGATGGAAGTTGTAGATGACCCAAACATTACTTCAGATGCTTTAAGTGATGTAATCAGTCGTGATCCTGCTTTAACGGCAAGGATTATAAATATAGCTAACTCCCCATTTTACTGGTGTTCTAGAACCATAGATACTTTGAAGTCAGCAATAATAGTCATAGGTTTTAATACTATAAGAAATCTTGTAATAGCTATATCAAGTAAAGAGATATACAAGACCCATGGTCTAACTGAGCAGTTGTTATGGGAGCATTCAATGGGTGTAGCTGCATCTGCAGGATTAATAGCCATAGAGTTGAAGATGAAAGATAGGGAAGAGGCATTTATTGCAGGTCTATTACATGATATCGGTAAGATCGTATTATTAAACTCTGACAGAAAGGGATATGAGGATATTATTAGAACTGCCTATAACGAAGACATCCCATGCTGGGGCATTGAGATGGAGAGATATAGGTTTTCCCATGCTGAAGTAGGGGCAATAGTTATAAATAAATGGCATTTTTCTCATCAACTGGAAAGTATCATTAGATATCATAATGATATCATGTCATATAAGGAAAAGAATGAACATATAGAGATAATGATTTCTATTATTCAGCTTGCAAACCTTATATGCAACTCCCTTGGGATCGGGAGAAGAAAGCCTGATAGTAATATTGATATTATTAATACCCCGCCAGTTAAGAGATTAATGCTTAATGAGGAGGCAATAAACTTACTTATTGAGAAGACTACAGACTCATTTGAGAAGGAAAAGAAATTATTTGAATGAAAAAGGTTGAGTAGTTGAGTAGTTGAGTGGTTGAGTGGTTAAATTTGTTTATTACTGCAATTTCACTTAACAATTCAACATAAGGGTAAGAGATATTACAAATGCTGAAATATACAGTCTCAAGACCATCACGTTATATTGGCGGAGAGATAAATTCTGTCAGGAAAGATTTAACAGAGGGCAGGATAAAGATAGTCCTAATCTTTCCTGACCTTTATGAGATTGGTGTATCCCATTCAGGTCTTAAAATACTCTATCAGATATTAAATGACAGAGATGATGCGGCAGTTGAGAGGGCGTATGCTCCATGGACAGATTATGAAGAGATGATGATCCGGAAGAATATGCCCCTTGTCAGTTTGGAATCTGCTCTTCCTATCAGGGAGTTTGATATTATTGGATTTACACTCCCTTATGAATTGACATTTACAAATATTCTCAACATATTAAAACTTTCAGATATCCCTTTATACGCCTATGACAGAGACAGAGAATATCCTCTGATTATTGGCGGCGGTTCATCTGTGTTTAATCCTGAACCATTGGCAGATTTCTTTGATGCCTTTATCTTAGGGGATGGAGAAGATGTAGTTAATGAGGTTGTAGACATATATCAGGAGTGGAAGAGAGATGTGGGATCAAAGGAGGAAATCCTGAAAGTATTAGCACGAATAGAAGGTGTATATGTACCGTCTCTTTATAAGATATGTTATAGAGGTAATATTATTGATTCTGTCTCTCCGCTTTATCCAGCACCTTCAAAAGTAAGAAGGAGGATAGTTAATGACCTGAATAATGCACAATATGCAGATAGACCTGTGCTGCCTTATACAAAGGCTGTCCATGACAGGTTTTGTGTGGAGATATCAAGAGGTTGTACTCATGGATGCCGATTTTGTCAGGCAGGCATAATATATAGGCCTGTCAGGGACAGAAGCATGGACAATATAGAAGGGATCATAGATAAAGGTCTTAAGTATACCGGATATGGTGATGTCTCATTGTTATCTCTCAGTTCAGGAGATTATCCCTGTATAGCTCTTCTTTTGACAAGACTTATGGATAAATATGAAAAAGACAGAGTCTCCTTTTCTCTGCCGTCTTTAAGAGTTGGTACATTAACACCAGATGTTTTAGAACAGATAAAGAGGGTAAAAAGGTCAGGATTTACTCTTGCACCTGAGGCAGGAACCAATAAGCTAAGGCAGGTAATCAATAAAGATATTTCAGATGATGAGCTTGATGAGATAACAGGCAGATTATTTAAAGAGGGATGGAAAAAGATTAAGTTTTATTTTATGATAGGCTTGCCGACTGAAGAGGATAAAGACCTTCAGGGCATTATTGACCTCTGTAGAAGGGTGAATAGAAGGCGTGGCAAGATAAAGGCAAGTATATCTACATTTGTGCCAAAGGCACATACGCCGTTTCAATGGCTGGGACAGATATCTATTGAAGAGATCAAAAGGAGACAGAGGTTTATAAGAGATGAACTTAAGGGCATAAAGATAGAGGTTGATACACATAAGCCTGATGTTAGCCATATTGAGGCGGTATTATCGCGTGGAGATAGAAGATTGGGAGAGGTGTTGAGATTAACGATGGAAGATGGGTCAAGGTTTGATGGGTGGACAGATATATTTTCCTTTGATAGATGGAGACGGATATTTGAGAAGACAGGGATAGACAGCTCATTCTATGCGTGCAGAGATATTGATATAAAAGAGATATTGCCATGGGAACATTTAGATACAGGAGTGACAAGGGATTTTTTGATTGCCGAGCTTCATAATGCATATTCTGGAACGACTACCTCTGATTGTCGTTGGGGGAAATGTCATGATTGCGGGGTATGTATTAAGAAAGGGGACATGTTAATAAGTCCTGTGTCGGCAGGGGGCAGGGAGCAGGGGGCAGAAAACGGGAATCAAGGATTAAGGATCAGGGATCAGATAAAGGGTCTCCCCGGAATTGGTTATAGATATCGTATAAGATTTTCCAAAGAGGGTAAACTCCGTTTTCTTTCCCATCTTGAGCTTATAGATACTATCTCAAGGTCACTCAGAAGAACAGGACTGCCTCTTTCTTTCTCATCTGGATTTACACCACATATAGAGATATCATTTGGTCCTGCCCTTTCTGTGGGGGTTGAGTCTATCTCTGAATATATGGATATAACAATATCACAACCAATAGACCCAGAATATATAAAAGAGGTCATCAATAGAAATATGCCTGATGGTATTTGTATTCTGGAAACGAGGAGAATACTACCTGACTCTAATAGTCTCAGTAAAATTATCTCTGGTTATTCGTATGAGATAGAGGTAAATAGTGGTCTATTTAAACTTGATAAGCAGATACTGAACAGATTTCTCATTATGGATGAGATACTGGTAAATAAGACTACAAATAGAGGCAAAAAAGTAGTTGATGTAAGACCTTTTATTGAAAGGTGTGAATTGATGACGAATGCTGAAAAGAGGATATTTCTCTTTTTAAAGAATCAGAATAATAATATATGCAGACCGCAGGATGTCTTACAGGGAATAATAAACTTTATTAATGGGAATGAAAAGAGTATATTAAAGAATGGGGATGCAAAAGTAACAAGAACAGGGATGTATGTGAACAGGGATGGGCAATGGTGTAAACCATAAGGGAGAAGAGAAAATTATGGCGTGTGAAATAATAATAAATGTCGCAAAAGAAGAATCCAGGGTTGCGCTTTTAGAGAATAAGGTGGTTACAGAATTATATGTTGACCGCAACAAGAATAGTAATATAGTCGGAGCAATATATAAAGGAAAGGTAATAAAAATTCTTCCTGGTATGCAGGCATCTTTTGTTGAGATAGGACTTCAAAGAGCTGCCTTTTTATATGTATCAGATATAATTGCAAATTATGATGATTACTCCAAAGTTATGGAAAATGGCTCAGAATATCAGATAGAGTCAAACGATGAAATGGGAAAGGGAAGGAGAAATGATCGCCAGATACCAATAGAGGATATACTTCAGGATGGACAGGATATATTGGTTCAGGTATCAAAAGATTTTATCGGGACTAAAGGACCACGGGTAACTACATATATATCTTTACCTGGTCGTTACCTTGTCTATATGCCAACTGTAAATCATGTAGGTATATCACGAAGGATTGTCAATGAAGAGGAAAGGACAAGGTTAAAGAATATAATAATGAGAATGAAGAAACCTGCAGATGGTTATATTGTTAGAACTGTCAGTGAAGGAATAGGGGAGGAAGAATTTAGGGCAGATATGGAATTTTTAGAGCTGCTGTGGCAGAATGTCCTGAAAAAAAATGAGCATCTATCTGCTCCTGCCCGACTACATACTGATCTTGATCTTATTCCAAGGGTTATAAGAGACCTTTTCAGCGACAGAATAGACAGGTTAGTTATTGATTCAAAAGAGGAATATGAAAAGATATCTGATTTTGTAGAAACCTATATTCCTGATATGAGTTCAAGGATAGAGCTTTATGACAAAGATGAACCTATCTTTGAAGCATACGAGATTGAAATGGAGATATCCAAAGCCCTGAATAGAAGAGTATGGTTGAAATCTGGTGGATATATAGTTATAGATCAGACAGAGGCATTGACAGTTATTGATGTAAATACAGGGAAATATGTGGGTAAAAGGAGCTTAGAAGATACTATCTTAAAGACAAATCTTGAAGCCGCTAAGGAAATAGCCTATCAGGTGCGCCTCAGAAACATTGGCGGAATTATTATAACAGATTTCATTGATATGGAAAAAAAGAAAAATAGAGAAAAGGTCTTTTCAAGTTTACGTGATGCAATGATATCTGATAGAGCAAAAACAAATATTTTGAGGATATCAGAATTAGGGCTTGTGGAGATGTCAAGAGAAAGGATAAGAGGGGATATCCAGAAGATACTATGTGAGCCATGTTCCTATTGCGAGGGTAAGGGTCATATAAAATCTGCTGCAACAGTTTGCTACGAGATATTCAGAGAGATTACTCATATAGGACCTTCTTCGTCAGGCAAAGAGATTGCAATTAAGGCAAATCCTGACATAGCAAACCTCCTGTTTGATGAAGAAAGAGATAGTATTGAGGATCTTGAAGAAAAATATAATATAAAGATCATTGTTAAATCCGATCCAAACATTCATATAGAGCAATTTGATATAGCAGTAACCTGATATGCCAGCCTTAAATCAATTCAATTTCTACTTACATATATTAACTTATTGTGGCATTAGTTTAAAAAATAAAATATAATATAATAAGGTAGCTATTTAGTTAAAGATAATAGTAGGAGTCAGATTTTAGCTTTAAGCAGGGAGGTGATAAAAGATGATAAAAGAAAAGGTTAAGAAGGCATTAGATAGCATCAGACCATCTTTACAGGCAGATGGAGGGGATATTGACCTTATTGATGTCTCTGATGATGGCATTGTAAAGGTGAGGCTTAAAGGGGCCTGTGCAGGTTGTCCTATGTCGCAGATGACTCTGGCACAGGGAGTTGAACAGAAATTGAAATCAAGTATTCCAGAGGTGAAAAAGGTTGTTGCTGCATAAATTGCAGGTAAACGTATCCCCTCATCCTCTTCTCACATGAGATGAGTGTGAGGGGTTGCCATAATTTGAGCATATATGGAGAGAGAAATAGAAAGTAAGAGAGAAGATATATCTATAATATCTATAAGGGACAGACTTGTCAAAGATGGTCTCTATTCAACAGTAAGCTCTGACAATAACAGATGGAGAATTTCTACTGAACCATTTTTTTTATCAAGAGATGAGGTAGAGTTGTTAGAAAGACTTGGAGACTATTGTCTATTGTTTTATAAGGCATCAAACAGGCTCTATTATGAGAGCATTAGTGGAAAACAGCCTGAGTGGGCGGCTGAATATCTTGATATCGGCAAGCCAGATACTATTGTAGAATATGGACGGATGAAGAGATTCAGAAGAGATATCCCGCATATTATAAGACCAGATATTATCTTAACAGATGATGGGATAATTGTTACGGAGCTTGATTCTGTTCCGGGGGGAATCGGGATAACCTCTGCCCTTTCAAGAGAATATGATAACCTGAGATACAATATAGTAGGAGATAGCATGGGGATGGTAAAGGGCTTTGCTGATATGATTCGGGATACTGCTGATAATAATAGACCTGTGCTTGCTATTGTTGTGTCGGATGAATCCAGGGATTACATGCCTGAAATGAAATCATTAGGCAGGGATCTTAACGAAGAAGGCCTTATCACATATACTATAGAGCCTAAGGACCTGCACTTTTCAGAGGAATGTCTCTATCTCCATGATATGAACAAAAAGGTACCTGTTCACCTGCTTTATAGGTTTTTTGAACTATTTGATCTCAAGAATATACCAAAGTCAGAGCTTATAATGTATAGTGCAAAAAAAAGAAGGATTAAAGTAACACCGCCTTTTAAGGCATTTTTAGAAGAGAAGATGTTATTCTTTCTCTTTCATCACCCTATGTTAAGGGAGTTCTGGATGAAGGAATTAGGAGATGAGGCATTCTCCTGTCTTCAGGGGATAATACCCGGGACATGGCTGTTAGACCCAGTAGATATTCCGCCTTATGCAGTGATTCCAGACCTGATGATTGGAGATAGACCTGTTAATGACTGGAGACAACTATTTTCATGCACCCAGAAAGAGCGTCTATTTGTAATCAAACCATCTGGTTTTTCAGAACTGGCATGGGGGAGCAGAGGAGTATTCATAGGACATGATATTTCTCAGAATGAGTGGTCAGATACAATAGATACAGCCCTGAGAGACTTTTCAGTCAGACCATATATACTTCAGGAGTTTCATAAAGGGAAAAGGGTCAGGATGAGATATTATGACTTTGACACACATATATTCAGGAATATGCAGGGAAGGGTCAGGTTATCGCCATATTATTTTGTAATAGATGGCAAGGCAAGGCTTTCAGGGATACTTGCCACAATATGCCCTGATGATAAAAAGATAATACATGGAATGGCAGATGCCATTATGTCACCATGTGCGATAAAAGGAGGTAACGATATATGATACTTTATCAATTAGAGACATGTCCATATTGTAAGATGGTAAGAGATAAATTAGATGAACTAAAACTGAATTATGAAAAGATTAATGTTCCTGCACCAAGGGACGAAAGAAAAGAGGTTTTTGAGATATCAGGACAATATTTTGTGCCTGTCCTTAAAGATGATAATACCATATTAGATGATGAGGAGAAGATAATAAAATATTTAGATGAGAAATATGCAAAAAAGGGGAGCCCTGAGTAATGGAGAAATGGAAGGATATATTAAGAAAGAGTATTTCCAGCCCGGAGGAGTTAACAGAGTATCTTGATGTAGATATAGAAGAGATAAGAGAAGTGATAGATGTCTACCCAATGAGGATAACACCATATATGCTTGATTTGATTAAAGAAAAGGATGACCCCATAGCAAGACAGGTAATACCTTCACGAGATGAGATATTTAATCAATTCGGGAGCGATGATCCATTAAATGAGAATACCGATAGTCCAGTAGTCAATCTTGTCCATAGATATCCTGACAGGGCATTGTTGATAGTCACAAATCAGTGCCCTGCTTATTGCAGGTTCTGCACCAGAAAGAGATTGGTGGGAAGACCTGACTTTGTTACTAATGGCACAATCTACAGAGGGATTGAATATATCAGAGAACATAAAGAGATCAGGGATGTAATATTATCAGGAGGAGATCCTCTGCTTTTAACAGACGAACTCCTTGAAAGGATATTAAGGTCATTAAGGGATATTCCTCATGTAGAGATTATCAGGATAGGAACAAGAATCCCCTGCACTCTGCCTCAGCGGATTACATCAGGGCTTTGTAAGGTATTAAAGAGATACCATCCAGTCTATATTAATCTGCACTTTAACCACCCTGATGAGATCACACCTGAAAGCAGACAGGCGACTGAAATGCTTGCTGATACAGGGATACCTCTTGGGTGTCAGACTGTATTGTTAAAAGGCATAAATGACGACCCTGATACAATGAAGAGACTAATGCACAGACTTCTTGAGATACGGGTCAGACCTTATTATCTATATCAGGCTGATATAGTAAATGGCACGGATCATTTCAGAACAACCGTAGAATGCGGTCTGGATGTTATCCGTTCCCTGCATGGATTTACTTCAGGGTTGGCAATTCCAAACTATGTGATAGATACGCCCGGTGGAGGCGGAAAGATAACTATCCTCCCGAATGACTTTGTATTGCATTTTGACAATAAAGAGATAATCCTTAAAAATTACGAGAATAATACATATAAGTATCCTCAGATAACAGAGCCAATGGTGAAAATTTCCTCTTCTTAGAGACCGATACCCTGAGCAGCTCTCTATTCTATTATGAATAATCGAAATATAGACAGGGTTATAGAGATACTCAAAAGAGAGATTAAGAGGTGGCAAGTCCCTATTGTTGGTGAAGTTGCAAATAAGACACGCGATCCGTATAAGGTCATTATCTCCTGTCTCCTCAGTTTGAGGACTAAGGATGAGACAACTTCTCAGGCAGTGGAAAGACTCTTCAGATTGGCTGATAATCCAGAGGATATAGTAAAGATACCTGTAAAGAAGATTGAAGAGGCAATATATCCTGTTGGATTTTATAAGGTAAAGGCAAGGAATATAATTAATATCTCAAATGACCTTATTAAAAGATATAATTCAATAGTGCCTGATGATATTGATGAATTATTAACGTTCAAGGGTGTAGGGAGAAAGACTGCAAACCTTGTTGTCACTCTTGCATATAACAGGGAAGGGATATGTGTTGATACACATGTGCACAGGATATCAAACAGGCTTGGTTATCTGAAGACAGAGAACCCTGATGAAACGGAGAGAGTGTTGAGGAAGAAACTCCCGAAAAAATACTGGATAATATATAATGATCTCCTTGTTACATTTGGTCAGAATCTGTGTCGCCCCATCTCTCCTTTTTGCAGTACTTGCAAGATATTTAGATATTGTGACAGGGCAGGAGTAACAAAGAGCAGATAGAGATCTATATTACAATATCACCAAGTATGTAATTTGTGAAGATACCTATTATGGGCCAGAGGATATTTCTCATTATCCCCAGAGGATCCATAAAGATCAAGATCATTAATATAATCATGCCAAATGGCTCTATACTGCTAAATGTCTGTGATTGTTTATTGGGTAACAGCCCTGTCAATATCCTGCCGCCATCAAGTGGCGGTATGGGGATAAGATTAAAAACCATCAACAGGACATTTATCTTTACACTAAAGGATAACATTAGGATAATCGGTACTAAAACAGACACAGCCATATTTCCCCCTGGAATAAAACCAGAGTGTCGGGTTATATATAATAACAGGGAAGGCTCTGAATTTATAACAGTCCTGTAGATAATACCACTGACTACAGCAAGAATAAGGTTTATGCCCGGACCTGCTGCTGCAACATATATCATACCCTTCTTGCGATCCCTGAGATTGTTAAAATTTACTGGAACTGGTTTTGCATAACCGAATAGCATATTGCTCCTGAGGACAATAAGCATTATAGGTAATATTATTGTACCGAAGAGGTCAATATGGGCAATAGGGTTTAGTGTCAGCCTCCCCATCAGTTTTGCAGTAGGGTCACCCTCTCTATTTGCCATCCACCCATGTGCTGCCTCATGTAGAGTAATAGCAAATATCAATGGAAGCACTACTATTGACAGATATTGAATATATTGATACATCATGTCATCTAACCCTTACCAATACTTCATCAGGGTTTACCTTATCTCCCTCTTTTACATATATATCTTTTATTTCACCGCTAACAGGTGTGTGTATCTCATTCTCCATTTTCATTGCCTCTATAATAAGAACCGTCTCTCCTGCCTTTACCCTGTCTCCTATACTGACTTTAATGCTCACCACGCTCCCCGGCATGGCAGTTACCACATCACCTTCATGGGATACCTTTGGTCTTATAGAACGTCCTCCTATCTTTGTGTCTATCTTACCCACTTCACTTGGCACAACCTCTACTAATGATTCTACCATAACCTCTTCTAACTGGTCATCCACATAGAGGAAAAATGGCCTTCCACCCTCGCCAGGATGCCCCATTCCACCTATCTTTACCTTATAGGTCTCACCATGCACCTTTATGTTAAATTCGCTAGGGGCAAGGAATGGAGCTGCATCTGTCTCTTTTTGAGAGTTATTGATATCAGAAAAACCTTCTTTTCTGATATCTCCCTTCTCTCTAAGATCAAAGAATTCAAGTGCTACTTTTGGAAATAGTGCATAGGTAAGGATATCCTCCTCTTTCTTTGCCTTATCTCCAAGTTCTCTGGTCAGTTTTTCCCACTCTGGTGCAATCTTATCTGCTGGTCTGCACTCAATAATCTCTTCATCCCCTATTGCATTTATCTTTACCTCTTCATTGATTGGAGAAGGTGGTTTTCCATAAAGTCCCTTCAGATAGTTCTTTGTCTCACTTGTAATCACCTTATATCTCTCTCCAGTCAATATATTGAGGGTGGCTTGTGTCCCGACTATCTGACTTGATGGGGTTACTAACGGAGGATATCCCAGATCTTTTCTTACAAGAGGAACCTCTTGTAGAACTTCGTCTATCCTATAAAGTGCATCCTGTTCTTTTAATTGTGATGCAAGATTAGAGGTCATCCCCCCCGGTATTTGATATATTAAGACATCAGGGTCTACCCCTGTATAATTACTCTCAAACTTCTTATATTTCTTTCTTGTCTCCTTAAAATATTTGGCTATCTCTGCAATCAGGATGATGTCAAATTCCGGGTCATTTTTAGAACCCTTTAGGATATTCAGTATTACCTCAACAGGAGGCTGAGATGTCCCGCCTGCCATAGAAGAGACAGCAGTATCTATTATATCTATACCTGCCTCTATTGCCTTGAGATAGACTGATACTGACATTCCGCTCGTATCATGGCAGTGCAAGTGTATGGGTATACTGACAGACCTCTTTATCTTTGTTATGAGATCATAAGCCGCATAAGGAGATAGAAGTCCTGCCATATCCTTGATACATATAGTATCTGAACCCATATCCTCCAATCTCTTTGCCATATCAGTGAATATATCAGCATTGTGGACAGGACTTATCGTATAGCATATAGTCCCCTCTACCCTCCCATTATTTTTTACGGCTGTCTTTATAGCAGTTCTCAGGTTTCTGACATCATTCAGGGCATCAAATATCCTTATTATATCAATCCCATTGGTTATTGCCTTTTCCACAAACTTTTCAACTAAATCATCTGCATAATGCCTGTAACCGACCAGATTCTGTCCCCTGAGAAGCATTTGAAAAGGTGTCTTCGGCATTATCTCCTTGAGTAGCCTTATCCTTTCCCATGGGTCTTCCCTGAGATACCTGATAGATGTATCAAATGTAGCTCCTCCCCACATCTCTACTGAAAAATAGCCCACCTTGTCAATCTTCTCTGCAATGCCAAGCATGTCATCTGTCCTGAGTCTGGTTGCTATCAGAGATTGATGGGCATCACGCAATGTGGTATCTGTTATCTTAATTTTTTTCTTTTTCATCTCTTGATATCTTCCCTCCAGCCTTACTATTCAATATCCTGAACACGATATATCGCCGATGATAATGTTGATTGTGTGGCTATTGCCGCTGCTATGGCAATTACTATATCCACAGGGTCTTTCTCATCCTGATAGATCAGTTTATCTATTCTATTATCAATATACCCTACATTAAAATTACCACTTCTAAACAGATTATCTTCCATTATCCTCTTGTAAAAGGGTATTGTTGTCTTGATCCCTCTTATTACATATTCATTGAGAGACCTGTACATCCTCTCTACTGTCTCCTCCCATGTCCTTCCCTTTACAGTGAGTTTAGCCAATAGTGAGTCATAATAAGGCGGAATCTCATATCCGGGATATATATTGCCATCTATCCTTACACCAAGACCACCAGGAGAATAATAGGCAGTAACCCTGCCTGGTGCAGGGGCAAATCCCTTTATCGGGTCTTCTGCATTTATTCTACATTCCATGGCATAGCCATTAATCCTGACATCATTCTGGGTAATATCAAGGGTCATGCCTGATGCTATCTTTATCATCTCTCTCACTATGTCAATGCCTGTTACTTCTTCTGTAACAGTATGTTCAACCTGTATCCTTGTGTTCATTTCAAGAAAATAGTAGTTTCTGTCCTTATCTACAAGAAACTCTACTGTCCCTGCGCTATTATACCCGGATATTTTCGCAGCCTTTACAGCAGCCTTACCCATCTCTCTTCTTAATTCATCTGTAAGCAGAAGAGAGGGAGATATCTCAATCAGTTTCTGATGCCTCCTCTGGATAGAACAATCTCTCTCACCCAAATGGATAACATTACCATAATTATCACCCAGTATCTGAAATTCTATATGATGAGGAGAATCTATATATTTCTCCAGATATATATCATCGTTTCCAAATGCTGTTTTTGCCTCATGTTTTGCAATTGATAAATTATTTTTAAGCTCATCTTCATTATTACATATTCTTAAACCCCTGCCTCCACCTCCAGCAGATGCCTTCAGGATTACAGGGTATCCTATCTCTCTGGCGGCACTAATGGCCTCTGAGACAGAACCGAGTTTTTTCATGACGCCTTTGATCACAGGGATACCTGCCTTCTCCATCATCTGCCGTGCTAATATCTTATTGCCCATATCTCTGATTACCTCAGAAGACGGTCCTATAAAGGTAATCCCATTTTCCAGACATGCCTTTGCAAATTCAGGGTTTTCAGATAGAAATCCATATCCTGGATGTATTGCATCCACACCTTTTTGTCTGGCAAGGTCAATAATCCTGTAGATATTCAGATAACCTGCAATCGGACCAGGTCCAACCAGACATGCCTCATCTGCCTTTTTTACATAAAGTGTTGTGGCATCTGCCTCAGAATGAATGGCTACTGTCTTGATCTTCAATTCATTGCATGCCCTGATAATTCTTAATGCAATCTCTCCTCTGTTTGCTATTAAAACTTTATTAAAGATCGGCATATATTAAAGTCTCTTTTAAATTAAGGGTGCAGGATGAGATTTGATTCTGCACCCTGCACTGACAACTGCACCCTTATCTACATATTCCCCGTTTTGAGTTCTCAACAAAGGTCAGCAGATTTTCTACTTCCTGACAATCTTTAAACTCATCTCTTACTTTTTTTATGGCATTTTTCAGAGTATAGTTTGATCTGAACAGTATTTTATAAGACCTTTTCAGTCTGTCTATCTTCTCTCTGCCAAAACCATGTCTCTTTAATCCGATCATATTAATGCCATAAAGCCTTGCCCTGTTTCCTACAGCACTCATATATGGAGGAACATCCTGAGCAACAGCAGAACAGCCTCCAATCATAGAATATATCCCTATATTAACAAATTGATGAATGCCTACTAATCCCCCTACAATAGCGTAATCTCCTATCTTTATATGACCGGCTAATGTAGCTGCATTTGCCATTATTATATTATTCCCTATCTCGCAATCGTGGGCTATATGGACATAAGCCATAAAGAGATTGTCATCTCCTATTCGGGTTACTTTCATTTCCTCTGCTGTGCCGCGATTTACAGTCACAAACTCTCTGAATGTATTTCTATCTCCTATTATTATCTTTGACTCTTCTCCTTTAAACTTTAAATCCTGAGGTATAGTCCCTATTATAGAAGAGTGAAAGATATTAGAGTTCTCTCCTATCTCTGTCCATCCTTCTATAACTACATGAGAACCTATCCGTACCCCCCTTTTTATCCTTACATGTTCCCCTATAGTTGAATAAGGTCCTATACTGACATCTGCGTCAATTTCAGCCTTTGTGTGAACTATTGCTGTATGATGAATATTATTCATTTCTGCTATCTGAAATACATCCCTCAATAGACAATATCTACTGTTTGCTTAACTTATCCCCAACCATTGCCTTTAACTCTGCCTCACATACCAATACCTCTTCTACTCTGGCATTGCCCTTCAATCTCCAGTATGGCGGTCTGCTCTGCATTACTTCTAATTCAAACCTTATCTGGTCTCCCGGGTATACTGGTTTTCTAAATTTAGCCTTATCTATCCCGCTGAAATACATATATTTGTTCTTGAAATCTGAATCAGAGGCAGTAGATTTCAAGGCAAGGATAGCCCCCACCTGTGCCATAGCCTCTATGATTAATACACCAGGCATTATTGGAAAATCAGGGAAATGTCCCTGAAAGAAGGGTTCATTAATCGTTACATTCTTAATCGCGGCAATATGCCTGCCTGCCTCAAACTCTAATATTCTATCTATTAATAAAAAAGGATATTTATGTGGTAATATTCTATAAATTTCATTAATGCTAATCATAAATCCTCCATTAGATTTATTTTACTCACTACAGGTTGTTTCTGATAATAACTCTTCTATCTTTTTTATCCTTTCTTCCAAAAAACAGATACTCTTTTTTATCTCTGGGAGATGAGAAAAGAGTATCTGTGCCTTTAACCACTTATTATGGGGGATCGTTGGAAATCCCGATACAATGCTCTTATTCTTGATATCTCTGGTTACCCCTGACTTTCCACCTACTATCACATCATCCCCTATATTTATATGCCCAGCCACACCAACCTGACCTGCTAATGTAGCGCGGTCACCTATCTCTACGCTCCCTGATATCCCTACCTGAGAGACAATTACAGAATCCTCTCCTATTGAGACATTATGACCTATCTGGACAAGATTATCAATCTTTGTCCCTCTCTTTATAATGGTCTTACCCATTACAGCCCTGTCTATGGCTACATTTGCGCCTATTTCAACATCATCTTCTACTATCACACCACCTACCTGAAGGATCTTATGGTATCTCCCATCATGCTTTGCGTATCCAAAGCCGTCACTCCCTATTACTGTGCCGCTATGAATTATCACTCTCTTCCCAATAACTACATCCTCTCTTATAGTAACATTAGGATAGATAATAGTATCACTTCCTATCTCTGTCCCCTCTCCTACATAACTCCCTTGATATATCACAACACGGTCTCCTATTATAGAAGAATCACTGACAGTTACAAATGGATAGATGGATAGATCATTCCCAAGAGCAACATCTTTCCCGATGTATGCCGTATCAGATACCCCAATGGGTCTATATTTCTTTTTATAAAAGAGGCTTATTATTCTACAGAATGCGTAATATGGGTCATTAGTTATCAATAACGAGACAGACGGAGTTGATATCTCTGACATATCCTCAGATATTATTATAGCCGATGCCTTTGTGTTTGCTAATTCTTTTGCATACTTACGATTAGATACAAAGGTAATATCTCCTTCCTTTGCCTCTCTTATTCCTGAGACACCTCTTATCCTGACATCATCTCTGCCTGATACTCTCCCTCCTATTAATTTTGCAATCTCTCCTAACCTTATCTCCATGCCTTTTATCTTTTACTCTTCTATTTTATCAAATTCCTCTATTACCCTGTCTGTCAGGTCAAATGTCTTATCAGCATATACTACTACTCCGCCTTCGAGACTCTTATCTAATACAAAAGAATATCCCTCTTTTTCTGCTATCTTTTTTACAATATCCTCAAGTTTATTATTAAACTCTCTTATGACCTCCATTTTTTTCTCCTGCACCTCTTTATTTAATTCAGAGACCTTCTTTTGATATTTTAATAATTTCCTTTTCAGATCATCTTCTTTATCCTTTTTTACCTCTGGACTTAAAACCGATGCCTGCTTTGCTAACTTCTCTTCTGCTTCCTTTATCTCCTTCTCTTCTAAATCAATTATCTTCTGCCTGCTTTTAACATATTCTTCTAGTGAATCCGTTGTCTTTTTCCCTGTTTTGGAATGATCCAATATCTTTTGGGCATCTATATATCCTATCTTGTATCTGTCTGCCCCTTTTGCTATTGATGCGAAAGATAATAACAAGATAAGTGATATTGTTATATTTACCATTTTTTTCATCTTTTTTTTCCTCTCCTTTTTATTTAAGTTATAACATCATGTAAATTATTTTTATCTTGAGTCCGGGAGATATTATACTCACTTTAACCCATTAAGCCAAGACTTTTTTAAGCTATTGGATTTTTGTCCTTTTGATGGTATTATAACTTCCAAATATTGTTATTAATGAAAACAGTAATATTATTAGCAAACATGCCTGTAAAGAAGATACTTATAGTAGAAGATGATAAACATATATCCAAACTCGTTAAATACAATCTGGAGAAGTCAGGATTTAACTGCATTGTGACGATTAGTGGTGAAGAGGCATTTGATGTATTAAATAACCAGCCTGTTGATTTAATAATATTAGATATAATGCTTCCTGAAATTGATGGCTTTGAGGTATGTAGAGAGATAAAGCAGGACAAAAGGCTATCTGCTATCCCAATAATAATGTTAACTGCTAAAGGTGAAGAGATAGACAGGATTGTCGGTCTTGAATTAGGAGCAGATGATTATGTAGTGAAACCTTTTAGCCCGCGGGAATTAGTTTTGAGGGTAAAGGCGATCCTGAAACGCGGAAAGTTCAAGGAGATTAATAAGGATATACTGACCATAGAGAGGTTGACAGTAGATATTTCAAGGCACAAAGTAAATGTTGATAAGAAAGAAATAGAGTTGACCCCAATGGAATTTAAGCTGTTAATTACACTTATGCAGAGAAATGGGAGGGTTCAGTCAAGAGATAAATTATTGGCAGATGTCTGGGATGTGGCAAATGATGTTACTACTCGGACAATAGATACTCATATCAAGCGTCTGAGACAAAAATTGGGAGTAGCAGGAAAATTGATTGAGACCGTAAGAGGACTTGGATATAGATTCAGTGAAAGAGAAAGAGAATGAGACTAAATGGTATGTCTGAAAAGGTCAGAAGAGGAATAGAAGAGACTGCATCTAAGAGTACATCTATGTTTGAGGCAGTTCTGTTAAGTATGTCTGAGGGTGTAATGGTTATTGATATAGATGGCAGGATATTATTAATGAATCAGACACTTAAAGACATCTTGTATATCAAAGATGATCCTGTAGGTAAAAGGACATTTGAGGTAATACATAATATTGATATTCAAAAGATTGCTAATAATGTATTAAGGTCAAAGCAGAGAGTTGAATCTATAGAGATATCATTCTTCATCAGGGAAGAGAAGATTTTATTTGTGCACGCCACATCAATAATTATCCAGGATGATAAGACTGAGGGTGCAGTTTTGGTCTTTCATGACATAACTGAATTAAGACGACTTGAGAAGATTCGTCAGGATTTTGTGGCAAATGTCTCTCATGAACTGAGAACGCCTGTATCAAGCATTAAAGGTTATGCTGAGACTCTCTTAGATGGGGCATTAGAAGATAAAGAAAATGCAGAAGATTTTTTAAAGATAATCCATTCCAGTTCTGACCGATTAGCAAAATTGGTGGATGACCTTCTGGATTTATCCAAGATAGAATCAGGTGCGCTTAAGATGATTTTAAGACCATCTGTTATTGAACCTATAATTCAAAGAGTCGTGTATGGAATGAAAAATCAGGCGAAAGATAAGTCAAATATAATAAGGACAGATATTCCTGAAGATATATCTGCCATTATTGCTGATGATGACAGAATTGCTCAGGTCTTATTAAATCTCATAGATAATGCCATAAAATATACCCCTACGAATGGTTTAATCACCATATCAGTTAAAGAAGAGAAGAGATTTGTGCGGGTGGATGTCGCTGATAATGGCGTGGGTATTCCAGAAAAAGACCTCTCAAGACTTTTTGAGCGGTTCTATCGTGTGGATAAAGCCCGCTCCCGTGAATTGGGCGGAACAGGTCTTGGTCTCTCTATTGTTAAACATATTGTCTCTGCCCATCATGGAGAGATATCTGTCCAGAGCGTATTAGGAGAGGGTTCAATATTTAGTTTTATTATACCCATGGCATAGGATATCCTGTCTCCTTAATCGTTTTGCTGCATTTCACAAAAAATTCACTTTTTCGTAATCTTTTCTCCATATTTATAATATATACTTCGGGTTGAAAAGACAAAACAGAAAAGGAGGTGAAGAGATTGAGAACAAAAGATGAATTTCGCTGAATGGCGATCTGCTGGAGAGCAGCAAGCTGAGGTTTAAGTAATCTGATTTAAATAACTATAAATAACAAAAGGAGGTTTATAAAGATGTCTACGTCTACTCAACAAAGGATAGCAAGCAAATTATTAATAGTGTTTTTAGCAGTGGTGAGTGTTATAACCATTGCCATCCAGCAAGCCGATTCAGCAGGCATAACAGTTTATAAGGAGGGTGATAAATATGTAAAATTAGGCGGTCGTATTCAGTTTCAGTATCACTACAAAGATCCTGACTCTGGTGGTGCCAGTGACAGCGTTTTCTTTCGCCGCTTACGTCCTTACATAAAGGGCAGCCTTCACAAGGACTGGACAGGCAAATTCCAATGGGATATGGGTAAAAACGAAGTTGCAGTAAAGGACGCCTACATCCAATACACAGGATTCAAAGATATGAAGGTTAGTGTGGGGAATGCCAACTTCCCTTTTTCTCGTGAATATCTGACCTCGTCCAAAAAACAGCAGTTGGTGGAGCGGACATTTGTAGGCGACCACAACTACGGAACACTGGCCAGAAATGCGGGAGTTCATATAACAGGACATTTTGCAGACAAAAAAGTTACCTATGGTATATCAGGGGCATCTGCGTCCATAGACCCGGACGCTGAAAAGCTCGACTTTGACACTCCAGTTAATAGAAACAGCGACTTTAATGAGGGTTGGATAATAGGCGGCAGAGCAGATTTCCATCCCTTTGGAGAGATCAAGATGTCTCAGGGAGACTTTAATGGCAAAACCAGGGCTGCCATTGGGGTTGCAGCCTTCAGATGGAATAACGATGGTGACAATAACACCAGTGGAACAAAACCTGATGTTGACTCAGTTACAGGTCTTGAAGTCAGCAGTGCCATCCGTTCCAATGGGTTGTCAGTAGATGGCGAGTATAATATGTTTGATGCAGATACCGTGGACAGCGCTGTTACAAAAGGTATCTACAGGAATGGAAATACCAAACTCAAGAACTTTGCCCTTGAAGGAGGATACATGCTGATTGGAGACAAACTGGAGATAGTTGCCGGCTATCAGGTACAGGATGCAGACAACTACGACACAAAATGGAACCGTACATCTTTTGGCGCCAACTGGTTCTTTAAGAAGCATGATATCAAAACACAGCTTACCTACCAATTAGGGAAAAACCTGAAAGGTGTACGGGACAGTGATGAAAATGAACTTTTTGTCCAGATGCAGTATGTATTTTAAAAAGAGGGAGATAACTATGAAATGGTATATGAAAATCTTGATAATTATCAATATATGGCTGTTTTTTGCTGGTAATGTCTGGTCCCAAGAGGTGATACAAGTAAAGGGGTCAGATACTATGGTGATACTTGCTCAGAAATGGGCAGAACTCTATATGAGGACCCACCCTGATGTTACCATTCAGGTAACTGGAGGCGGTTCAGGTACAGGTATAGCTGCATTATTAAACGGGACCACAGATATCGCAGATGCCTCACGTCCAATGAAAAAAAAGGAAGAGTTAGACTTTATTAAGAGATTTAAGAAAAGACCTGTACGATATAAGGTGGCATTGGATGGAGTTGCTATCTATCTTAATGAAAAAAACCCTGTGTCATCACTTACAATAGATGATCTGAATAAGATATATAGAGGCAAGACTACTAACTGGAAAGATGTCGGTGGAGTTGATGCCAGAATCATACTTTATGGCAGGGAAAATAGTTCAGGGACATATAGCTATATTAAGGAGCATGTACTGGACAAGAAAGACTTTGCTTCAACTACTCAGACACTACCAGGAACAGCAGCTATTATTAATGCTGTAGCCAGAGATAAATTTGGAATAGGCTACGGAGGGATTGGATATGCAAAGGGGATTAAGGTTATAAGTGTGGCAAAATATAGTTTATCAAAACCTATTGCCCCTGATATGGATAAAGTAATATCCGGACAATATCCAATAAGCAGGTATCTCAATCTCTATATCCGTCCTGACTTGGATAAGGGGGCAGTACATAAATATATTGAGTGGATATTAAGCGATGAGGGACAGAGAATTGTAAAGGATACAGGATATTATCCGCTTCCTGAGTAGAAAATGGTATCTCTGGGCAACATAGAGGTTGTCCAGAGATACTTCTTTGTGTCGGAAAATACTTATTAATTATTAAGGGTTCAAGGGTTCGAGTGAAAAAACTGTATGTTCATTCTTGTTTGTGCCGATTAGTTACCATTATTGTTTCATTTCCATAACCCTATATTATTCTCTCTTGCATCTTTTTCATATTTTCTGAACTCATCCATATATTTAAAAGGAAACCTGGTATATACATATCCATAACCTTGCTTTATTATTTCAGCATTCAGGAATGTTCCATCTTCAAGATATACATAGGCAAGAGTCCTTCCATATTTGTCTTTTCTTTGCCAATCATATTCAAGTTTTACCTTCTTTCCTTCAACCATCTTTTTGGTAAACTGAGATGCTTCTTTACCAAAATACTCTACAGGCTTTTTGGGATGAACAGTCTCAGGCGTATCAACTCCGATTAGCCTAATCCTCTCTCCACCAGCTACTTCAAGTGTATCTCCATCAATTACTCTTATTACAATATGGATTTTTATCTCTGAACCATTAACTATATTATCAGTATAATAATCCCCCCTTTTTCGCCTTATTAATTCAGAATCACTCAATGAGTTTCCGTAGTTATCATCCCCTATAACAAGAGATAATCTACTCCATTCTAAAGCAAGTAATAATCCAATCAATATAACTGTTAGTTTTTTATTAACTGTCATCGATGTGTTGGGATATATAATATCTCTTTCTGCCCGTTGATTTAAGGATAACGCTCTTATTTTATCAAATAAATCAATATCCCGCAAATCCTGCCTTTTCCTTTCACTAAAACCATTGTTAATCGCCTGAATTACACGGCTCTGTTATTATTGATTTGCCCTGCCCAGAATTGCTGATCGAACAAGATATAAATTTGCTATTTTTATCAGTAATGATATATAATTATAAGACATCTGGTTTAATCTGGTCTTTTCTTAAAAATATAATCAGAATACTTCAAGTTATTATAAGATTACAATTATCCTTCTAAATATTATAAATAATTGGAGTGGTTAGCAGTTTAAGTCAAAAAGGGCATTATAAAGGAGAATTTATATGCCAGTGGCAAAATTTGATCTGGTTCTGGACACAATAAAGCGATTTCTTCGTAAGGGTATCATAAATAAGATATCTAATATGATTAATAAGATGCACCCTGCCGACATTGCCAAGGTAATAAGACACCTCTCATTGCCTCAGGAACGAAGAACAGTATTTGAGCTTATAAAAGATCTCCCTGTGAAGGCAAATGTTATAAGTGAAATTGATCCTTCAAGTATTGAAGACATATTAAATGAGATGTCTTCTCATGAAATTGTTATGATCTTCAAGGAGATACCCTCAGATGATGTGGCTGATATACTGGGCTATCTCCCTGAAGATAAATCTACAGAGATACTCCAGTTGATGAAGGTAGAAGATTCACAGGATGTTGAGGTATTGTTAAAGTATCATGAAGAGACTGCCGGCGGTATTATGACGACAGAATTCTTTGCCCTTCATGAAGAAACTACTGCCGGGGAGGCAACAAAAAGGCTTCAGACTGATATTGATGCAGAGATGGTTTTTTATATATATGTAACAGATAATGAAGGCAAGCTGGTGGGTGTTGTCTCATTAAGGCAGCTACTATTGATCTCTCCTGATACAGCTTTAAGGAAATTTATGACAACAAATGTTATCAGTGTTGTAGTGGATACTGATCAGGAAGAGGTCGCAAGGCAGGTGGCAAGGTATAATATACTTGCTATCCCTGTGGTAGATAAGGATAATATATTAAAGGGCATCATAACAGTAGATGATGTCATAGATGTTATCAGAGAAGAGGCAACTGAGGATATGTTAAAAATGGCAGGGACAGGGGAAGAGACACTAATGCTTGAGGCTTCAACTTTTATTGCTGCCAGATATAGACTGCCATGGCTGCTTACAAACCTGATTGGCGGTATATTCACAGCAGGATTATTATGGCTGTTCAGGTTAACTATTCGTGAGGTAATAGCGATTGTAAGTTTTATCCCTGTGATTAATTCAATGGCTGGTAATATAGGACTTCAGTCATCTACAATTATAGTGCGCGGGCTTGCAACAGGAGGAATAGAATCAATCGATATCTATAAGGTCTTTTTAAAAGAACTGAAGGTAGGTGCATTAATGGGAATGATCTGCGGAACTATAGTAGGAATTGTAGCCTATATATGGCATGGTAATATAATGTTAGGTGTTGTTGTGGGAAGTTCAATGTTTATAGCAGTCGGTGTTGCTGCTACCATGGGAACTCTCGTTCCTTTATTCTTTAAGAGGTTTGATATAGACCCTGCCATCTCTTCAGGCCCATTTGTTACTACTGTCAATGATATAACAGGGATTATTCTTTATTTAAGTTTAGCCACTTATTTATTAAATTATCTAATGTGAAAGAGTATAGGGGATGATATTATGTCTCTATTAAATACATCTGCCTTTATACTGGGTAGCCATAATATAGGCGAGGCAGATAAAATAATAACCTTTTTTACTCTGAAGAATGGAAAGGTAAAAGGTGCAGCAAATGGTGTAAGAAAACCTAAAAACAGATTTGGTTCATCCCTTGAACCATTTACCTATTCCAATGTTATCTTATTTGAAAAAAGGAAGAACCACTTATATAGGATTAAGCAGTCCAGCATTATCCACTCTTTTCAAAAGATAAGGGATGATATCAAAAAGATTGTCGCTGCCTCAAGGATTGTTAACCTTGTTAAACTCCTTACCATAGAAGGAGAAGTGGATGATAAGATATTTCAGCTTCTTCTTTTTTCTTTATCATATATAGAAAAAGAAGTGGAATATGAATTAATAACCAGAATATTTGAGATAAAGATGCTTAATTATTCTGGTTACAGACCAAGTCTTGACAGGTGTCTGAAATGTAACAATGATTTAGGAGACAGAGATATCTATCTATCCAATATTCTGGGTGGAACGATTTGCAGCAGATGTGCTGACAATAGAGATTATAATCTGCGTGCTATATCAAGAGGTGCTGTTGCCTTTTTAAATCAGGCAGATAAGATGAAATTATCTATAATAAATAGATTAAAGGCATCACCCAGAATAATAACTGAATTAAAAGAGATATCAGATTTTTACATCCCTCATTTTATAGGAAGGGTGATACCTGATTGTGAGTTATAATCGGTGTGTTATGAAACATATAAAATTAACTGTCTACTGTCTACTCTCTGCTGTCTACTGTCTATTACTGCTCTCTGGATGCGGAGAAGAGCATGAAAAAAGACTCAGGAAGTTTTCCATTATTGCAAAGATCGAAATATCCCCCTCATCTTCTACGCTTATTATTACAAATAACCAGCAATTTGTTGCTGTTGCAAAAGATAGGTCTGGCAGAGAGGTAAATGATATCAAATTTATATGGGAATCAGATAATGAAAGTGTTGTTACTATTGATCCCGATACAGGTCTTGCTAATGCTGTAAGTAAAGGCAAGGCAAGAGTTAAAGCAATAAGCAGCGGGATTTTCAGTAATTCTGCGGTTATCACTGTTATTAATCCCATATCTGCCATAGAGATATTTCCACCATCTCCAGTTATTAATATAGGTACGAGTCAGCCGATTACCTCTATTGTAAAGGATATATCAGCCAATCAGATTAGTGGCATTGATGTAACCCTGACTTCAGACAACCCTTCTGTTGCTGTTATTGACAACAATGGTATTGCTTCCGGAATCAGTCAGGGAGAGGCAGCTATTACCGCATCTGTAGGCGGAGTCATAAGCAATCAGCCTGTAATACTAAATGTTAGTGATACTGTTGGAGTGTCTATAGCCCCTGTAATCAGTTCTATAGAGGTGTTTCCATCATCTGGTTCTATTGATGTATGCACAGATATGACATTTGTCCCGATTATATGGGATAACTCAAACCCATCCAAACAGGTTAGTGGTATTAATGTAACATGGAGTTCAGATAACCCTTCTGTTGCTGTTATTGACAACAATGGTATTGCTTCCGGAATCAGTCAGGGAAAGGCAGCTATTACCGCATCTGTAGGTGGAGTTATAAGCAATACGGTTATCTTTACGGTAAACAATCCCATTTCTTCCATTGAGCTAATGCCTGTGACAGTATCTGCTCCAGCCTTAAAGATAGGTATGCAGTATCAGTTTACTGCAATAGCCAGAAATTCAATTGGAAACAATTTAAGCAGTATTAAGTTATCATGGGGATCAAGTGCTCCCCAGATAGCCTCTGTAGACCAGAACGGGCTGGTAACAGGAATATCAGGAGGGATTGCCCATATTACAGCCTCATGCGGAGGGATAGATAGTAACATTGGACAGATTAATGTGCTGAGAATAGTACCTAATCTGCTCTGGAAGCAGACCACCCAGCTCCCTCGCGGAAGATATGACCATACTGCCTCAGTAAATGGAGGGTTTCTTTATATCATAGGAGGTGTTTCATTTGGCGGTTTTCAGAATTCTGTCCACTTTGCACAGATAAATAATAATGGTACATTAGGTGCGTGGAACTTGGCGGCAGAACTTCCTCTGGAAAAGGCAATAAGGGGACATACTACAGTTGTAGGCAATAATTCTCTCTATGTGATGGGCGGGATTGAGAGTGGAATACCAGAACAATCTCTTACTACCATATTCTCTGAGGTTGTTGTAGCCACATCAGATATAGGCATACCAATAGATATATGGAAGACAAATCTCAATCCTCTGCCTATCGGACTGTTTGCACATGGAGCAGTATTTGCCAAAAATTATATCTATGTAATCGGCGGGTGGGAAGGCACACTAAACTCTGATGCTGTATTCTTTGCACCTATCCTTAATAACAGCCTGATTGGTAAATGGAACGAAACCACCCCTCTTCCAAAGGGTCTGAGCAAACATATTGCCCTTACTAATGGAGAATATATATATGTAATAGGAGGTTCAACAGGTGGAATAGAAGATGTTGAGATAGCTCAGACGAATTCATACTTTACCAAAATAAATAATGACGGCACGTTAAATGGATGGCAGACCACTACTCCATTGCCCATTGGAATAGAAGACCACTCTGCTGTTATGGTGGGAGGGTATATCTTTGTAATAGGCGGTTGGAATGGATGGGACCCCATGACAATAGAAAACAGAGTATTCTTTTCTCCTATAAACTATATTGACGGGTCCCTTGGTATATGGCAGGAGGCAAGCCCTATACCAGAGGCTTTATACAGCCATGCAGCGGTTGTAAACGGAGATATCATATATGTAACAGGCGGTATTAGAGGTACTGAAGGAAAAGCAGACGAGAGGAAGCGCACAGTCTATTACACAAGATTGCAGAACTAAGGGTTTGTTCAATATCAACTAGATATTGAACAGGCTCTAAGGGGGTTATCTTAATGGCTCTGATTATTGTAGATGGCTACAATTTTATAGGCAGAAGAGGGGGGTTGAGGGGTGATATAGAGGGGAAAAGGAATAGCCTGATCAGGGAATTGGGGAAATATTCTAAAATAAAGGGACATCTCATAACAGTAGTCTTTGATGGATGGAGATCAGGTTATAGAATAGAAATGAAGGAGGAGATTGATGGCATTACAGTAATCTTCTCAAAGCGGGGAGAGACAGCAGACACAGTAATTAAAAACCTCTCATCAAAAAAAAAGAATCGATGTATAATAGTCTCATCAGATAGAGATGTCTTCAATCACGCAGTATTAAACCAGAGTATTGCCATCTCTTCTGGAGGGTTTGAAAAAAAGCTCAAATTAGCACTATCAGGGGGAGAAGATATAGAAGAAGATGAAGAAATAGTCTATAACCCCATGTTTTCTTCAAAAAAGAGAGGAAATCCGCGCAAACTGTCAAAAAATGAGAGGCGAAACAGGGCAGGATTAAAAAAGTTATAGTTTTATTCAACCTACCACATTATATTCCCTTACCCTGAACTTTACCTTTAGCTCTGAGGATGCAATCTCCCTGCATCTTACTAAATCAATAGAAGGGATATTTATAACAGTCACACCTACATCAGGGATATATCTCTTCGCCTCTTTTATAAACTCTTTTATCTTGCTATATGTCTCTCTCCCAAACATAGGTTGGCAGAGTTTATAATACTTTTCGCTATTCTCTGCATTCAGACTTACAGATATCTCATCCACTAACCCATGAAGTTCAGGCAATATATTTCTCTTATGGATAAGGTTGCCATGCCCATTGGTATCTATGCGAACCCTCCCGCCATTCTTTTTTACCCATCCTGCTATCTTTTTGACAAGGTCAAGGCGGAGTAAAGGCTCTCCATAGCCACAGAATACTATCTCTTTATATCTCTCTGGATCACCTATTTCCTTTATAATCTCTTCTGTATCAGGTTCTCTATTTAACCTGAGATTATGTCCTTTGACAACATCGGTATAATATCTTACACAGAATGTACATGCATCTGTACATCTGTTTGTAATATTCAGATATAAAGAGTCTCTTATCTTATAAACAAACCTTCCTTTATCTTCTGTCTCTCCAAATCCGAATAGTGTCATCGTATTAAAAGAGGTTATTCGGGATACATCTTCAAATGATAGCCCATTCAATTCAGAGATCTTACGACAAATATGCTCTATATAGACAGGTTCATTTCTTTTTCCTCTAAAAGGCTGGGGAGCAAGATAAGGAGAGTCTGTCTCAATGATGATATATTCTACAGGAATCTTTTTAACTATACTTTGAATCTTATCAGCCTTCTTAAAGGTTACAATCCCTGAAAATGAGATATAAAATCCCATCTCAATAACATTTTCAGCCATCTCAATATTCCCTGAGAAGCAGTGCAATACCCCGTTTAATCCCTTCTTACCCTTAAAGGCCTCCCTGAGGATATCAATAGTCTCTATCTCTGCCTCTCTACTATGAATAATCAGAGGAAGATTAAACTCTGATGCCAGGTCTATCTGTTCTCTAAACCTCTTTATCTGGACATCTTCAGGAGAGTAGAGATAATGAAAGTCCAGTCCGATCTCTCCATAAGCAACGATCTTTTTACTATTTTTTATTAACTCTTTTATCTCATCATAGGTATTATCCTCTATATCCTTTACCTCATGCGGGTGTATCCCAATAGCTGCATAGATATCAGGATATTTATCCGCTATATCAATTGCCCTTTTATTTGACTCTAAATCTGTACCTATAGTGATAATATGCTCTACACCTTTTGATTTAGCCCTATTGATCACATCATCTCTGTCATGATCAAATTGAGACATATCTAAATGTGCATGGCTGTCTATCAGCATAATCTTCTCCTCTCGGCTAAGCCTCTCTGTAGAACAACCAGAATCCAGAATAAATGAAGTAGTGGTTATGGATACTGATTTCCATGATTTTTTTAATGACTTTATCTCCTTTTTTGGGCAACCTCTCTAAAAAAGGAGCTTTCCATGCAAGAAAAGGATATCAAAAGGATAGTGAAAAAGCAATTAAAGAAAAACTTTTCTCATTGGAATCGGCTTGAAGACCCTTGCCTAACAGGTATTAAGGAGCAAAGTTGGGTGGGGGAGAATAGATGGATACCCAATCTACCCCCTTATGTAATAGAATCCCAATATTCCCCCTCTTATGTAATAGAATCACCGATATTTCCCCCTCTTATGTACTTAACATGTCCCACATTTTCTACTGGACAAATCAGGGTGATAATGAATGTGGGG
>JBHHUU010000002.1:0-42190 GCA_046753905.1 Nitrospirota bacterium
GCTTATAAACGAGCAATCCTAAAAAAATCAGTCCATTTTTTTCAGTCCATTATAGTTTTGCAACTAACATCTTAAGCTCACTGGTTTTTGCGGAGCGCCAGCGGAGCAAAAATCCAGTGCAGTGATTTGTTATACTTTTTCTACAAAGTTGAATACTGGAACTTCAATTGTTTTTACTGGATGAAATTGGTTTTTTACAAACTTCAAAAGGTCATCTGTGACGGCTGGAGAATAAGTTTTTTCACCACAGCTAGTACAAACTTCAGCAGGTACATCTTCCACAAAAATATATTTATGCTTATCCTCATCCTCATAACTAAATGTTACATTAGCTTTTTCTATCTTACCTCCACAAAATACACATTTCATAAAAAATTACCTCCTTATTTTACAGTCAATCCATTCTTCTGGATCAGGACCATAGGTAGTAATAATAACTACTGATGGTGGAAGCGATAATTGAACATGAATATCTTTTCCATTTTCAGTTTTCCCATATATCAGACAACTTGGGGAATATTTATCCTTTGGATATTCTTCAATGATTTCTCCCATCATTACAGTTTCTACAATCTCCTGCCTGTCTATTGATCTTTTAATCATTCGCTTCACAGCATGATCTGAAATACGATACTCTCCTTTTAATATTTTATCCTGTATTGGCTTAATTTCCATATGTTTTTTTTATTTAAAGTTTAAAGTCTAACTTTTGGCATAAGGTGCCGCTTTTTTTTGCGGTCACTTCTTCATGCCATTGTTAGGATTTTTAATAAACAGTTGAGACGGTATATTTTTTGTCTCCAACCATAGCTGTATATTCTAAAATAAAATATTTGTTGCATCTAAACAACTTGCGAAAAATATTAGACTTAAATTGATAAAACGTGTTAGGCAACTCATTCTCCAACGCTATTGAGGTTTTTACGGTTTGGTCCGTCTGAATTACTATCTGGCTGTGAACATATTGCCCGGAAGTTTTATCCATTACTTTAATTATATAAGAACTCTCAGAAATATCTCTATCTGCATTACTGGTGATATTAAGATTTTTAGTACTTTTTTTTAACCGAAAGAGTGTTAAATACACAACTGAACCAGTATTATTCTTAAAATTAATGTCAAAAGCAGGGTATTGCCGTTGATTTATTAAAATATTAGCTCTCGATAAAAATACCTCCAAATTTGAAATATTTTGAACTTTCCTTTTATTCCATAAAAAAATAACAACTGGCCACACTGCAGCTGTGAAAGAAAAAATCACCCAATTTGGGAGGTCATTCTCTTGAAGCCAAGAATAGAAGTTGACAAGTTTTTCCATCAGATTTATTGCTTCACTCCTAACGACAGAGTTCACTGGCGACTCGTTCCTTGGTCTCTGCCACATCGACATAGGTGAATAATAAATCTTTAAAATCCGGATTCTCCAAATGCGTTAAGACCGGCTTCCTCTCGGGAACTTCTTGTACGGCTTCTTGATAGGCATCCAGGTTTATTTGGATGGCTTTGATGGCAGCTTGTTTGGCCGTGTCAAGACTTTCTCCATACGTTACGATGGCTAAATCAGGCACCTGAACGGAAAAACCCGCTTCCGTTGGTTCCAACATAATTAGAAACCGCATTACTTTACCTCCAGTTTAATCTTCTTCACCGTATCAACGGCTCGCCCCACCGGAACATCTTTTTGCGGATGAACGATGGTGACGACAAACCGACTCTCCGGATGCTTAAAATTGTAATGATCGCCTTTGATGTTAACCCGCGTCCAACCAAATTCCTTGGCCAGATTAATTAGTTCCCGACTGGTATATCGTTTCGGCATATTATCAGCGACAAGGATTTTGATTCCACGTGGACAACATCTTAAGCTCACTGGCGACAACCGATAGGACGATTAAGTCTTGATTAACCACAACGGATTAACGACAGACAAGGTCAGGAAAATCAAGCCAGCGGGTTGGCGTCCAGTGCAGCGTTGGGTTAGGCGATGATGCTCTGTAAATCTGTGAAATGTGGAGACCTGACCGACCCTCCTCTTGTTTCCCTCCTGTTTCCTCCTGTTTTTAAATAACAATTGGATGCAATTCATACACCCTTGCCTTTTTTACAGCTGTTTTTAGATCACCACTCCTTAAAGCCTCCCTTACATCATCTAGCTTGTAAGCGTCTTCAAGCGAGAGATATGGAGACCATTCATCATCATTAACAATCAACTCAACATCAACTTCTGCTACATACTTTCCTTCATAAATATATTTCGTTTTCTTTCGAGTCTTCATCGTTTTCGCTCCGTAAAACTGTCATTCCATCGCTGAGGATCAGGCCGATAAGCTGTTACAAGAACAGCCGGACGGTTGTGGCCTATTGGTATACCCCAAACTACATGTACAGGGTTTCCGTTACCATCACTTTGTAAAACAAGGATTGAAGTGCCTTTTGGATAGTTGGGATAATCTTCTATCAATACAGCGTTTTTGATACCTTCCACAATTTCTCTGGCGATGAGATTATCATTAGCAAGTTCATCATATCCATGCTCGGATATGCGTACATCGCAAGATTCAACAAGTTCTTTGATCCCTTCTAAGGTGTTACTCACACGCTATCCTGATTTCTTTGTATATTTTTGCAACTAACGTCTGTGTTCTCTGGCGACAACTGATAGGACGATAAGCCTTGATTAACCACAATGCGTTAACGACTAAAAAACCTTGCAATTAGCGCCTGCGGGTTGGCGTCCAGTGCAGTGTTGGGTTAGGCGATGATACTTCCAATATTGGCAACTACTTATTTATTGCCCTCTGGATATGATATTACCTGTCAGGGTTATTTCTCTCACTTTTCATATTGGGATTACCACATACCGTCTCCTAAAAACTTTGAAAAGCCTACCGCTCCCGCCGTCTGCTGCAACGCTGGGTTAGGCTATTGGTTGCATTCTCAATAAGTGTCGCACTTCAATGCCGTCGTCTAACTCCTCCCAGTAAATAGCAAAGCCTCCTGGCTCAAGAGACCATTTAGCCCGTTGCTCTGAAGTGGCTTTTGCTAACCAATCTAACCATTCCACTTGGTCTATTGCCAAACTTATCTCTCTGCCATCGCTGAGGGATACACGGAGCGTGTTACCAGCAAAGTGGACATCGGTTGCTCCAACCTCCTCTATGACTTTACTTGCTAAAGTAGCCATTCCATACCTCCAATAATCTATCCTGATTCTGGCGTGTTAATTTCAAAATACGGTTCAATTCGGCTGGGTTATAGCCATGACTGTATTCTACCACCACAGGCTGAAGCCAAATTTTGGCTTCATTTTCACCATGCAAAACATGAACATGTGGTGGTTCGTTTATATCAGAAGAATAGAACCGGAATTTGCAACCGCCAATTAAGCTTGTTGGCATTGTAAACACTCTTCAACTTTGGATAAAACCTTTGGTTTATATTGTATGAGCCTAACGACTGCTTAACATAGTTATTTGCCCTGATAATTTGCATTTTTTGATATTATCAGGTATAATTGCCTTGTGTTATATGCGTATAAATCCTTCTTTCTTATAAGGAAATTATTCTTTTAAAAATATATTTTTAGTTTAACAGAGGAGGCAGTGGATGTCAACAGAAAAAAAGAAGAAATTGCTTGAGGAGGTACGGGAGTTTATGCGTCTAAGACATTATTCAATTCATACCGAGCGGACTTATTGTGAGTGGATCACGCGTTATATCCGTTATCACAAGATGCGTAAGAGGGAGGATTTACAGGGGGGTGAAAAGAAAATAGAGGATTTTTTGACCCATCTGGCTGTGAAGGAGGGTGTTGCCCCTGCTACCCAGAATTTAGCTATGAATGCCCTGGTCTTTTTGTACAGACAGATATTGAAAGTTCCGTTACAGGAAGAGATAAATACTATAAGGGCTGCGAAAAAGAGGCATATTCCTGTTGTTTTAACACGCAATGAGGTGTGTCAGGTAATTGATCTGCTTGAAGGAAGCCCTCAGCTTATTGTCAAATTATTATATGGCAGTGGGCTTAGGATTATGGAAGCGGTAAGGCTTCGGGTGAAGGATGTTGATTACAGTATGAAACAGTTGACTGTTCGCTCTGGAAAGGGGGCTAAAGATCGTGTTACAACTTTTCCTCAGTCTCTTATTCCATTGTTGGAAAATCATTTGGCTAAGGTTAAGGTGCTGCATCAGCAGGATTTGGTTCAGGGATATGGTGAGGTCTACTTACCCTATGCACTGGCGCGTAAATACCCCAATGCGGCTAAGGAATGGGGATGGCAATATATATTTCCTTCACGACAGCTCTCTAAAGATCCGAGAAGCAGAAAGGTGCGAAGACATCATGTTGATCCAAGTGTGGTTAATAAGGCTATTAAGTCTGCTGTTAAAAAGATAGGATTGAGAAAGCGAATAAGCGCTCATACTTTTCGTCATAGTTTTGCTACTCATCTACTGGAGCGAGGCACTGATATTCGGACTATTCAGGCTTTGATGGGGCATAAAGATATCTCAACAACTATGATTTATACTCATATCTTACAACAGGGAGGCTATGGAGTTCTAAGTCCTCTGGATGATTTGAGGGAATATTGAGATCGCCTTAGCTTTATCAATTCGCTTAGATATTGCAAAAATTATAACTATTTTTTATAATTCTCTTTTTAACAGTCTATGTAGTAGGTTTGTTTTTCTAAGAGCTTCTTTTTCACCTTAATATAAAAAGAATTCATTAAAAATTGTTTGGTTTAAAGAAATTAAAGCCCACTTAGATAGTTCTAACTATTTTCATGGTGGGGAGAATCTGGCATGGATCAAAATAATAAGGAGGGCAAATAGATGATAGGTGGAGGGATAACAGCAATAAATGAAAAGATAAAGGAGGAGAGTATATTTATACAGAATCTTACAGCAGAACTTGACAGGGTAATTGTTGGGCAGAGGTATCTTATTGAGAGGGTTATGGTAGGGCTTCTTGGCAATGGGCATATACTTGTTGAGGGTGTGCCCGGTCTTGCTAAGACAACGGTGATAAAGGCATTGTCCAGAACAATAAAGGCAGATTTTCAGAGGTTGCAGTTTACTCCTGACCTTTTGCCTGCGGATATTATAGGAACGCTGATTTATAATCCAAAGGACGGGAGTTTTCATACAAAAAAAGGACCGATATTTGCCAATATTATACTTGCAGATGAGATAAACAGGGCACCTGCCAAGGTGCAGTCTGCCCTTTTAGAGGCTATGGAAGAGAGACAGGTTACTATAGGAGATAATACCTTTCATCTGGATGAGCCTTTTCTTGTAATGGCTACACAGAATCCAATAGAACAGGAGGGGACATATCCTCTGCCAGAGGCTCAGGTTGACAGGTTTATGCTTAAGGTAAATATCACATACCCCACCATAGAAGAGGAGCATAAGATCCTCCAGAGGATGAGTTTTACTGATAAGAGGATTGAGGTAAATCAGGTCATTACTTCTGAGGATATTATGAAGGCAAGAAAGGTGGTGGATGAGGTCTATATGGATGAAAAGATTGAGAGATATATCTTGGATATTATATTTGCCACAAGAGAACCTGACAGATATAAACTGAATGACCTGACAAGCCTTATCCAGTATGGTGCATCACCACGCGCTACTATCTATCTTACTGTTGCCTCTAAGGCTTATGCTTTTATTCAGGGGAGGGGATATGTAACACCCCAAGATGTGAAGTATATAGGACCTGATATATTAAGACACAGGGTGATTGTAAGTTATGAGGCTGAGGCTGAGGAGATGATATCAGACGATATTATAAAGAGGATATTTGAAGAGATAGAGGTTCCCTGATGATACCTAAGGATGTAATTAAAAATATACGCCGTATTCAGATAACCACTTCAAGGATGGTTACAGATATATTTGCAGGACACTATCACAGTGCATTTAAGGGCAGAGGCATGGAATTCAGCGAGGTGCGGGAGTATCAGCCGGGTGATGATATCCGTTCCATAGACTGGAATGTTACTGCAAAGATGGGCAATCCATATATAAAAAAGTTTGTTGAGGAGAGGGAGCTGACTGTTATGGTAATCATGGATATATCGCTTTCATCTGTATTTGCCACAACAGGACAGATTAAGAGTAAGTTATCTGCTGAGATATGCTCTCTCCTGTCACTCTCTGCTCTCCAGAACAATGACAAAATAGGGCTTATTCTCTTTACTGACAGGATAGAGAAGTTTGTCCCCCCCAGAAAGGGGATGCAGCATGTATTAAGACTCATCCGTGAGGCAATATATTTTAAGCCTGAGGGGAGGGGGACTGATATAAGAACTGCTCTTGAATATCTCAGTAAGATAGCATCACGAAGGACAGTTGTATTTATTATATCTGATTTTTATGCCCCTGATTTTAAGAAGGCTATCTCTATTGCCAACAGGCGGCATGATATTGTAGCTATAACTATAACTGATCCTGTGGAATTTGATCTGCCTAATATCGGTATAGTGCAGTTAGAAGAGGCAGAGACAGGGATGGAGTTTTTGATAGATACATCTGATCCTTTTGTAAGGAAGGAGTACAATAAAAGGGCAGACAGGCTCTTTGATGAGAGGAAGAGGCTTTTTAATTCTGTGGGTGTGGATAATATAGATATTCGTACAGATATTCCCTATGCTCAATCTCTGGTAAGGTTTTTCAGAAAGAGGGAGAGGAGGAGATAGAGGTGAGATTATCTGTTAAACGGGTTATTATATGCCTCTTCCTTATATCTATATTCTGTGCAGGAGGTGATATATATTCATCCTCTGTCTCTACCAATAAAGATAGCCTGCCTCTGGAGGTCACAGCAGAAGTTGATAAAGTGTCTGTAAATATAGGTGATAAACTCAGGTATACTATAACAGCGGCAGCAGGAAGGGATATAGAGATAGAGATGCCAAAGTTTGGTGAAAACCTTGGTGATTTTACTATAAGAGACTTTGGCACATCAGAGGGTGGATGGTGGTTTTTTGGAAAGAAGAGACTGGTTCAGTGGTATATCTTAGATATCTATGAGACAGGAAAATATACCATTCCTAAGTCAATAATAAGATACAGGAAAAAGGGTGAAAAGGAATGGAAGAGTATAGAGACAGATGAGATAGAGATAGAGGTGATAAGCCTCCTTGATAATAATGGTAAAAAGGGTGATATCAGGGGGATAAGGGAGCCTGTGGGATTACCATTCAGAGTAAACCCCTATTTAATTGAAGGAATTTTATTAGTTATTCTTGCTGCTGCAGGCGGTATATGGTTCTTTTTCTTCAGGAAAAAGAGAGAGCCAGAGATAAAGAGACCTTCTGTGCCTGCCCATGAGGCAGCCTATAGAAGGCTTGAGAGGCTAAGGGAAAAGGAGCTTATTAAAGAGGGGAGGGTTAAGGATTATTATATTGAGCTATCTGATTGTGTAAGACATTATCTTGAAGACAGGTTTACTCTTAGGGCACCTGAGATGGCTACAGAGGAGTTTTTAGGGATGCTTAAGGATTCCAGAGAGTTATCTTATGATCATAAGGTATTATTAAAGGAGTTTTTGGTGCACTGTGATATGGTAAAGTTTGCTAAATATGGTCCTGGTAAGTCAGAGATAGATGCAAGCCTTGAGTCAGCATTCAGGCTTGTGGATGAGACCAAAACGATGGAGGCAGTGGGTTAATCAGATGATATTTCATAATCCAGAGGTCTTAATATTATTGCCTTTTATAATAGTGTGTATCATATATGCAAAGAAAAAGAGGAGGCATGCTGGTTTCAGGTTCTCATCCAGTGTTCTTATCAAGGGTTTGAAGCCATCTTTCAGACTGAGGTCAGAAAAAGGGCTTATATTTCTGAGGATGACAGGTCTCTGTTTAATAGTCATAGCCCTTGCAAGACCACAATCTTCTATATCAGAGACAAAGATTACTACAGAAGGTATTGATATTATACTGGCTATTGATACATCTACAAGCATGCTTGCAGAGGACTTTACTCTGAGAGGAAAGAGACAGAACAGGCTGAAGGTGGTCAAGAGCGTGGTCAAGGAGTTTGTTAAAGGTAGACCTGATGACAGGATAGCCCTGATAGCATTTGCTGCAAGAGGTTATATGGTCTCTCCTCTCACGCTTGACCATGGGTGGCTATTGCAAAACTTAGAGAGGGTTAAGATAGGTATGATAGAGGATGGCACTGCTATCGGCTCTGGTATAATGTCTTCTCTCAACAGGATAAAGGATACAGACTCAAAAGGAAAGGTGATAATACTCCTTACAGACGGAAGGAATAATGCAGGTAAGATATCACCGCTAACTGCGGCAGAGGCTGCAAAGGCGTTAAAGGTAAAGGTTTATACTATTGGAGCAGGGACAAAGGGTCTCGCCCCCTACCCTGTAAAAGATTTCTTTGGGAATACTGTCTATAAATCAGTCAAGATAGATATAGATGAAGATATTCTGAACAAGATAGCTCAAAAGACAGGCGCAAAATACTTCAGGGCAACAGACACAAAGAGCCTGATTAAGATATATAAGGAGATCGACAGACTGGAAAAGAGACCTATTGAAGAGACAGGATATCTGAAATATAATGAACTTTTTCCATATTTCCTGACTCCTGCTATTGTTTTGATATTTTTAGAGGTTGCTTTAGGGAATACTATATTCAGGAGATTGCCATAGATATGAAGTTCGGTAATATCAATGCAGGATATATGCTTTTATCAGTCGTTGGGTTGAGTCTCTTCTACTTCTGGGTATCTAAAAAGAGGAAGAGACTGAAGGAGATATTTGCGGAGAGAGGTCTTCTGAATATTCTACTCTCTTCGGCAAACATTGCTGCTCAGAGACAGAAGGCAATATTAATAACTGGCGGAATCTTTTTATGCGTATTATCTTTAATGAGGCCGGAGTGGGGGTTCCACTGGGAAAAAGTAAAGAGGAGAGGACTTGATATAATAATAGCCATAGATACATCAAAGAGTATGCTGGCAGAGGATGTAAAGCCAAACAGGCTTGAACGGGCAAAACTCGCAGTTAAAGACATGATTAAAAAACTCAGAGGCGACAGGATCGGCCTTGCAGCATTTGCAGGAAGTGCGTTTCTTCAATCTCCTCTGACTGTTGACTATAATGGCTTTATACTCTCATTGGACAGCCTTGCTACAGACACTATTCCAAAGGGAGGGACATCCCTCTCAAGTGCTATAAGAGAGGCTATAAAGGGGTATGAAGGAAAAGAGAAAAAGTATAAGGTGCTGGTAATCATTACAGATGGCGAGACCCACGAGGGCGACCCTGTAAAGGCAGCAGAAGAGGCAAAGGATGCAGGCATTAAGATATTCTGTATAGGTATAGGCACAAAGGAGGGGGAGTTGATACCTGTCAGAGATGAGAGAGGCAATAAGGTCTTTTTGAAAGATAGCCGGGGCAATGTGGTCAAATCCCGTCTGGATGAAACGACACTTAAAAAGATTGCATTAAGCACAGGTGGAAGCTATGTCCGCTCTACTGCAAAGGAATTTGGATTAGCCCTGATCTATAGAGAGAGGCTCTCAAAGATGGAGAAAAAGGATATTGAGAATAAGATGGTTAAACACTATGAGGAGAGGTTTCAGTTACCATTAGCTCTTGCCCTGATATTCCTATTGGCAGAGATGTTTGTGAATGAAAGAAAGAGGGAAAAGAGGAATCATGCAGAAGATGGCGGAGGCAGAAAGAGAGGATTCTTAAAGTGGATCTGGGGTAATCGCTCCTTTATATGGGTCTTAATTGTGATGTCAGGACTTTTAATAACATCAGAAGCCCTTGCAGCATCTACTAAGAAGATATTGAATAAGGCAAACGGATTATACAGGGAAGGCAAGTATGGTGATGCTATAAAGAGATATAATGAAATATTGAGCAATGATCCTGACTCTCCGATTGCAAACTTTAATGCTGGAGCTGCATATTATAAACAGGGAGACTACAAAAAGGCAGAAGAATTTTTTTTAAAGGCATTGACAACAGAAGATAGGGAGCTTGAGGTAATGGCAAATTATAATATGG
Source organism: Nitrospirota bacterium (assembly GCA_046753905.1). Classification (GTDB taxonomy): domain Bacteria; phylum Nitrospirota; class Nitrospiria; order JBHHUU01; family JBHHUU01; genus JBHHUU01. Next base: position 10,050 of record JBHHUU010000002.1, read on the forward strand.
GCAACTCAAAATATAGAGAGGCAATGCTCAAGAAAGATAAAGAGCCTCACGAGGCAGCAGACCTATTAAAGGAGTCCCTTGACTATTATAAGAGGGCAATAGAGTTAAACAGAGATGATAAGGACGCAAAATTCAATCATGAATTTACAGAGAAGAGTCTAAAGATATTATTAGATAAACTTAAAAACATGGAAAAAAAAGAGGGGGAGTCTGATAAAAAGGATAAACCCGAAGAAAATAGAGGTAAGAAAGAGAGAAAAGAACAGGCGGATAGCTCTAAGAGAGAGGATAAAAAGAAAAAAGGGGATGGAAAAAAGCAGGCGGGAGATACCCCAAGAGGTGCTAATGATAAAAAAGAACCTGAAGACACAAAAACTAGACAGAAAAAAGAAGAGGCTGGACAAAAGGGAGATAAAGAGGTAAAAGAGATGTCTGAGGATGAGGCAAGGATGTTATTAGAGGGATATATGCAGGAAGAGGAGTCAGAAAAGAGATTGAAATTTGAAAAGAGAGAGGGTTATTATCCTGAGGTATTAAAAGATTGGTAAAAATGAGACGGTTATTAGTTATTAGTTGTCAGTTGTCGGTATTTATTATTAGCCTATTTTTGTTACTACAGGTATCTTTTGCCCAGGAGATACGGTTTGAGGCAGGAGTGGACAGAAATACAGTATCATTGGGGCAGAGTGTGCAGCTCAGCCTGACATTTCATGATACTCAGGATATCCCTGCGCCTGAGTTAAACAAGATTGAGGGTTTTAAATCAAGGTATGTAGGTCCGTCTTCAAGGATGTCTATCATAAATGGAAAGGTCTCATCATCTATAAGCCATATCTATTCTCTTCTCCCTATAAAGACAGGCAGATTTCAGATAGGACCGATATCTTTCTCTTATAAGGGCAACACCTATAAGTCAAATTCAGTCGTTATTGAAGTAGTGGATAGCCCTTCTCCACAGATACCTCATTCTCAATCCTCAAATCAAAAGGCTATAGACCTGAAAGACAGGGTCTTTCTTGTTATAAAACCAGAAAAAAAGAAGGCATATATAAACGAAAACATTAGATTAATCATAAAACTATATATCTATAATGTTACCATAAAGGATATTGAATATCCAGAGTTTGAACATGATGGTTTTTCTGTAGGAGAATTCGGCAAACCGAAAGAATATCAGGAGATAGTCGGAGGCATGCCCTATAATGTCTTAGAGTTTGATACAGAGATATTCGGGACAAGGCCTGGCAAATTTAAACTTGGACCTGCAAAGATAAAGTGTAATCTAATAGTTAAAAAGGGACGAAGACGAAGTTTACCATCCATCTTTGATGACTTTGATGACTTCTTTGGCAGATATGAGGCATATCCGTTAGACCTGACATCATCTGACATACCAATAACCATAAAATCACTTCCCACAGAAAACAGACCTGAAGATTTTGCAGGTGCGGTCGGGAGATATGACCTCCATATAACAGCATCTCCGAAAAAGATAGAGGCAGGAGACCCTGTTACCCTAAAGATAACTATAACAGGTAAAGGCAATCTCAATACCGTAAGTTTTCCTCATATAGATATAAAAGATGGATTCAAGACATATAAGCCTCAGATAAAACAGAATAGGAATAAAAAGGTATTTGAACAGGTTATTATTCCTAAAAAAGAGACAATAAAAGAGGTCCCAGAGGTCAGTTTCAGCTTCTTTGACCCTGAAAAGGAGAGATACTATACCCTTGCTAAAGGTCCTATTCCCATCGTAGTAACAAAGCCGGACAGAGAGGAGAGTGTAGAGATAGTTGAGATGCCGAAGGGGTCTGTAGTACCTGTAAAAAAGGAGATACTTGGGAAAGATATTGTCTACATAAAGACCTCCATTGGAAGAGTGAAGAGGAGAGGAGACTATCTATATAAGAATAGTATATTCTGGTTTATTCAGGTCATCCCGCTCTTTGCTGTTGTATCTCTGTCTCTGGTACAGAGAAAGAGAAGGAAGATAAAAAGCGATGTAAGGTATGCAAAGAGTCTCATTGCATACAAAAAGGCAGCAAAGGGGATAAAGAAGGCTGGTCAGCTTCTGTATGAAGAAAATAGAGAGGAGTTTTACCACTTAATATTTAAGATAATTCAAGAATATATAGGTGATAAGTTTCATCTCGTATCACAGGGTATCACAATGGGGGTCATTGATGAGACCCTGAGGCGATCTCAAGATATTAACGAGGATATCCTCAGCAGGATAAAAGAGATATTCACAGAGTGCGATATGGCACGATATGCCCCTTCAGGTTTTACAAAAGGGAAGATGGAAGATACATTGAAGAAACTAAAGGAGGTTATAGAGTACTTGGAGAGGAAGGGATAGGAAGAATTGAAAATTAAGGTGATTATAGAATTTTTAGAGAGGAAGAGGATATGAAGAGGGTAACATTATATATGCTGCTTTTCTGTCTCCTGTTTTTCATAAATCAGGTATCTTTTGCAGAGAAGCAGGGGAAAACAGATACAGAAAACAGCTTCTCAGAGGCAAATAGATTATATGAAAAAGGGAGATATGATGATGCGGTTAAGGCGTACGAGAGACTGCTTTCTCATGGTATTGAGAGCGGCAGTATATATTACAATTTAGGAAATGCCTACTTTAAAAAAGGAGAGCTGTCAAGGGCGATACTAAACTATGAAAGGGCAAGGCTGTTTATTCCTGATGACAGCGATCTAAGATTCAATCAGGAATATGCAGTATCATTATTAAGTGAGACACCTCAAGAAGATAGGGGGGGATGGTTTACAAGAACTCTGAACAGGCTATCGGAAAGATTTTCTGTCAATGGACTGACTATATTATTATCATCTCTCTATATGACAATATGTATAATCCTGATTATCAGGATCTATGCAGACAGGATCAGAAGATTTTATATCCCTCTTATCTCTATCTTAGTAGTATTCTTGATATCAGGCGCCTTTTTACTCAATAATAAGGTCTCTCATATCGGCAGAGAGGCAATAGTAGTAACGAAAGAGGCAAAGGCAAAGTTTGAACCATTTGACAGTGCTACTACATACTTTTCGCTCTCTGAAGGAAACAAAATAGAGGTCATAGAAAAAAAAGATGACTGGTACAGGATAAAGAGGGGAGACGGCAAGGTAGGATGGATTAATAAAGCCATGTTAGAGATAATCTGACTCTCTTTTATTTTATCACTTGAACTTTATTTTGGACTATATGACTTATGTTCCTGAGGGAAATGAGTTGCAAAACCCCTGACTTACATGGTATAAAATAAGAGTAACTATTCAGCATAATTGGAGAAATTAGCTGGGCAAAGCATCTTGTAATAATCAACCGATGCAAAGATGATTCTGAGAGAGAATTTTATATAAAGATGGCTATGTTCTTATATTGGGTCTAAGGAGTTAAATAACAAACATCCAATACATAAGTTCTCAAGTTGTCAAGGGCAAAAAAACTCCCGTTAGTAAAAAATGAGACTTTTTGCTTTTTTTAAAAGAATTATCTGAAAAAAGATATCTGTAATTTGACTTGAGTTTCAATTTTTTTGATTAGCAGATATATTCTGCCCATGTTATTGGCTTTTCTTTTGAATAAAACAACGGTTTCTTATATAATTGGAGGTAAGAAATTGAAAGGAGGCTATCAAAATGAAAAATTCAGAGATATTTAATCGGATCTCATCTGATCCTGATATTTGCCATGGCAAGCCTTGCGTTAAAGGGACAAGAATACCGGTATGTCCAGTAGTTTCCCTTATAGCAGAAGGTGAAAGTACCGAAACTATTATCCAAAATTACCCATCAATTACTCCTGATGACATAAAAGCTTCAATACAATATGCTGCAAAACTATGTGAATATGAGGCATATGCGATATGACACTCAAATTTCTTCTTTTAGAAGCACTAGACAGCCTTTTTCATAAAGACAATCATCCTGTCACCGATACAGAGAAATGGACTCAAGATGGAAAACAGCAAAAAGATACCGTCCAATTCCTTCAATCTGTGCTGACACTTCAGACAAAAATCTGGAAGGGTATTTCCTCTATAATTTTCAAATTGAACTGAACATACAACCTTCAAAGTTTCGTGAAGGTGATTTTCTTAAACTCACACCAACCCTCTTGACGCCCTTTTATCTCCTGATAAACCATTGGCTATTCTATTGGCTGATCATCATAATTGTCATCAAAGATCAGACAGCGAAGCCATGCTTGCCGCAAAGATAGCCTTCCGTCTGATCTCTGCAAAGGGGTTAAGGGCTGACCAACTGGCTATAATATCTCCTCACCGAGCGCAAAATAATGCAATTGCAGACTATCTCAGCAAATTGTTCGGAGACAGACCTTTTGATCCCCCTATCATAGATACTGTTGAACGTATGCAGGGAGCTGAACGTAATGTTATCATCTTTTCCTTAACAACATCTGATATTGACATGATAGAAAGTGAGTTTCTAAATAATCCCAATCGTTTCAATGTGGCAATTACCCGCGTCAGGCAAAAGCTGATTGTTATAGGAAGCCGAATATTTTTCAGCAATGTTGCCCGAAGGGAAGATACCTTACATCTTAATTATCATATAAAGGCATTCTATGAATTTTGCAGGGAAAGGGGTTGTGTTTATTCACTGCCTGAAATATGATAACTTGGAACCCTTGCTCTGTAATAGCTGAATAGTTACGGAAAAAAGTAATGTTGAAATTACTGGATAGGGAGGATGTAGAGTGATAAATTTTTATTCCCCTTTGTGCCGACATATCGGCATGATTGTTTCATTTTGATTCTAGCGAATCGCTGGAACTACTATTAATTGCTTGCATTTATATCTTATTTGGAATATATTTAAAGGTATCAGATGAGATAAATCTTGTATTGTAATAAGAGAAGAGTCAGATATGAATAAAAAAGGGATATTAATATCTATAATCATCATTTTTGCTGTTAATTTTCTTTCTATTATACTGCTATCATGCAGCAGCCCTGAGGAAAAAAAGATGAACCATTTAAGCAGGGCTGAGAAATATATTGATGAGTCAAAATACAAAGAGGCAATAATAGAACTTAAGAATGTTCTTCAGATTGATCCTAAAGATGGGAATGCTCACTATAAGCTTGGAATGGTATATATGAATCTTGGAGGAATAGCTAATCTCCAGAATGCATTCAGGGAATTTAATAAGGCAGTAGAATATAATCCAGACAATATGGACGCATATCTTAAATTGGGGGGGCTTTACCTGTTAACTGGAGATGATAAAAAGGTCAAAGAATATGGAGAGATCGTGCTAAAAAATGATGCAAATAATGTTGATGCCCATATCCTTCTTGCGAGCAGTTATGAATTAAAGAATGATTTTGAGGCAGGAATAAAGTGGTTGGATAAGGCGATAGAGTTAGACCCGAAACAGATAGAGTTATATATTGGCAAGGCTAATATCTATATGAAAAAGAAAGAGTTTAAAAAGGCAGAGGAATACCTTCAGAAGGCATTATCAATAGATGATAGAAATTTAAAAGTTAGAATGGCATTTGTATCCTACTATATAATTACAAAGAGGCTGAAAGAGGCTGAAAGGATGTATCTTAAGACTATAGCCATGAATCCGCAGAACACATTATTATATCTGGGACTGGCAAATTTTTATATATCGCAGAATAGGCTGAAGGAGGCAGAGAGTAAGTATAAAGAGGCAATAAAGATTGATGAAAAAAACCCGAACTTATATATGAAATTGGGTGATTTTTATCTCCTAAAAGGTGAACAGGAGAAGGCATTAGAGGCGTATAAAAGTGGAGAGGAGATAAAGCCTGATTTTCTGATTATCAAGAAAAAGATTGCTGATGTCTATTTAAATGAGAAGAAATATGAAGAAGCAGGCAGGTATATAGATAAGATTAAGGCAAAGATATCTGATGACATATATCTTCTCTATCTTGAAGCCAGATTAGACCTTGGGAAGAACAGGATTAAGGATGCTAAAGATAAATTTCAAAAGGTAATAGATGAAAATTCAAAGTCATTTAATGCCCATTATTATCTGGGCATATCCTATTTAAAGGATAATGATATAGATGCTGCACAGTCTGAATTTCAAGAGACATTAAAGATTGCACCTGACTTTATAAAGGCACGGATCAAATTAGCAGAGATATTTTTGATAACAAGGTCTTTTGAGCAGTCTATTGAAGAGATCAAAAAGATAACTGAAAGAAAACCTAAAATAATAAGACCATATCTTATACTTGGAGATGCCTATATGGGAAAGGGTGATATAGACAGGGCAATAAAGGAATATAAAAAGATCATCTCTCTCTTTCCAGATGAGCCTATTGGTTATTATAGATTGGGGTTAGTAGATAAGACCCAGAAGAGATATACAGATGCCATTTCTCAGTTTAAAAAGGCAATTTCAATAAAACCGGGTCTAATAGATGTATTAACTAATATGGTATCCATATACATGGTACAACATGAGGCTGATAAAGCTATTGACCTATGCAAAAATCAGTTGAAAGTATTTCCTGATAATCCGCACATATATAATCTATTGGGAAAGATATATCTATCAAAAAAGGATGATAAAAGCGCTGAAGAGAGTTTTAAAAAGGCAATACAGATCGATAAGAATATATTATCCTCCTACCTCTATCTTGGAAACTTATATCTTAGGAATAAGACATTTAAGAAGGCAGTTGCTGAGTTTGAAAAGAGCATTGAACTAAACCCAAAGTTCTTAACACCATATATATTATTGGGGATAATATACGATAATAATAAGGAATATAAAAAGGCAAATGAATATTATGAGAAAGCATTGGAGATAGACCCGAAGTTTGCACCTGCGGCTAATAATCTTGCATGGAATTATGCTGAATACGGAGGGAATATAGATATGGCATTATCTTTAGCTCAGACTGCAAGGGAGAGACTTCCGGAAGATCCCTATATTGCAGATACACTCGGATGGATATATTATAAAAAGAATGTCTATCTAAAGGCAATGAGCCTCCTGAAAGAAAGCAGCGAAAAATTAGAGGGAACCCCATTGATTCATTATCATCTCGGTATGACTTATTATAAAATGGGTGATTATGATCTGGCAAAAAATGAATTAAACCGTGCCATCTCATTAAATAAGGACTTCAACGGCGCTGATAATGCCAATAAAGTCCTTAATAAGATAAAAAAGATGTGAAAAATAGAACCACAATGGCAAGGGTAATAATGATTCAGGGGACTGCATCCCATGTAGGAAAGAGTATAATCACCTCTGCGCTTTGCCGAATATTTTACCGCGATGGCTGGAAGGTTGCCCCATTTAAGGGGCAGAATATGGCGTTAAACTCATTTGTTACCATCGATGGCAGAGAGATGGGGAGGGCACAGGTGATTCAGGCTCATGCCTGTGGTATATCTCCGGATTGTGAAATGAATCCTATCCTCTTGAAGTCCATGTCTGACACAGGCTCACAGGTAATAGTCAATGGCAGAGTAAAGGGAAATATGGATGTAAAGGAGTACCATGCGTTCGGTAATGAGGCTCTTAAAATAATTGAGTCATCTTACAAAAGACTCTCCGGGAGATATGAACTTATTGTAATAGAGGGGGCAGGGAGCCCTGCTGAGATAAACCTCAGAGAGAATGATATTGTAAATATGCGTGTTGCAGAGATGGCAGATGCACCTGTGATTCTCGTAGGCGACATTGATAAAGGAGGTGTGTTTGCCTCACTAGTAGGCACATTAGAATTGCTTCTGCCACATGAAAGGAAGAGGATAAAAGGCTTTATTATTAATAAATTCAGAGGAGACATAAGCATTCTGCAGAAGGGGATTGATTATTTAGAAGAGAGGACAGGAATCCCGGTGCTTGGTGTAATTCCATATCTTAAAGATATCTTTCTTGAAGAAGAGGATGGAATGGTGCTGGAGAGAGATGATGCGAAGAGAGTAATGGCATGTAAAGAGAGGATAAAGATAGTTGTTATACACCTTCCACATATCTCGAACTTTACTGATTTTGATCCGTTCAGATTTGAACCAGATGTAGAACTGAGGTATGTTAAAGATAGAGAGAGGGATTTAGACGCCGATATAATAATCATCCCGGGAAGCAAAAACTCAATATCTGACCTCTCATATCTCTATGATTCAGGAATTGATAAATATATAAAAGAGGCTTATAAAAGCGGAAAGATAATTGTAGGTATATGCGGAGGTTATCAAATGTTAGGGATGAAAATCAGTGATTCTCACGGAGTAGAGGGTAGGAGAGAAGATATAAAGGGGTTAGGTCTCCTTCCCTGTGAGACTATTTTAGAGAGAGATAAAGTAACCTCTCAGATCAAGGCATTACCATTAATATTTGAGGAATGGCGGGAAGAAGAGTATGTCTCTGGATATGAGATACATATCGGCAGAACAAAATTTAGAGATAGAGATAGAGTTAGAGATGGGATAATACCAGCTTTTAAGATTGCAGAACGGTCAGGATCGGTCAGTAATATTCTGGATGGTGTTATATCAAAAGACCGTCGTATTATGGGTACATATATACACGGTCTCTTTGAGAATGACAGGTTTCGCCATCTCTTTTTAAATGATATAAGAACAAAAAAGGGACTTTTCTTAAATAAAGAGAAAGAGCCAATATATTCATATTCTCAGAAGAGGATAGAATATATTGATAGACTTGCAGATGCAGTAAGAGATAATATAGATATGAAGATGGTCTATGCTATGCTTTCACCTTAAGGATATCTCTCACAATCTCAATAACTCACTAAAGATAAGACAGGGTAACCGCTTATTTTATCTCTCCCTTTAAGTGCTGTCAACTCTATCAAAAATGCTATGCTTATTATTGTGCCTCCAAGTTTTTTTACGAGTTCTAATGCAGCCGACACAGTTCCTCCTGTTGCTAATAAGTCATCAACTATTAATACCTTTTCACCTGGTGTAATTGCGTCCTGATGTATAGTCAGAGAATCTGAGCCATATTCAAGTTCATACTTTGCCTCGTAGATATCACTTGGAAGTTTACCCGGTTTCCTTATAGGCACAAACCCTGCCCCTAATTGATATGCCAGGGGACCTCCAATTATAAAACCCCTTGATTCTATTGCCACTACTTTCTCTATCTCTTCATCCTGATAAAAATTTACTAATTTTGTAATGATCTTATTAAACCCTTCCTTATCTTTTAAAAGTGTTGTCACATCATAAAACAATATCCCTTCCTTTGGAAAATCAGGGATCTCTCTGATCTTAGATTTTATATCCATAACTATCTCCTCCTTCTTTTAACTTTAGGCACTTTTTTACAGTATTTCTTCTCTGGTTATTGTCTTCTGGGCAATAATAGTACGAAGTTTGGCAAGCGCAGAGACCTCAATCTGCCGTACTCTCTCCCTTGTAAGCCCAAATATCTTGCCTATATCTTCCAGCGTCTTGGGTTCTTCCCCCTCTAAACCAAAGCGAAAGATAATCACCCTCTTTTCATTTGTTCTCAAGTTTTCTAACCACTGTTTAATCTCCTCTCTCGTCTTTATACCCTCAATAGTAGTTGATGGCAATATCTGAGAGGAATCCTTAATAATATCTCTAAGGGTTGTAGCATCTTTGCTGTTTATCGGGCTATCTAAAGGATATATCATCCTGATCAATTGTTTTATATCCAGAACACTCTCTTTTGATATTCCTAATTTTTCAGATATCTCCTCAATCTCAGGTTCTCTGTCCAGATTCTGCATTAGATTTTCTAAGACAGAGAGATAATTATTTACCTTCTCCACAACATGGACAGGAAGCCTGATTAATTTGCCCTGATTTATTATAGCTCTCTCAATAGACTGCTTTATCCACCATGAAGCGTATGTGCTAAATTTGAAACCCTTTTTATAATCATATTTCTCAACTGCCTTAATAAGACCAATATTCCCTTCCTCGATGACATCTGAAAATGGCAGCCCCTTGTTGATATATCTCTTGCCAATGCTTACAACAAGCCGTAGATTAGACTCTATCATCCGTTGTCTGGCTTCTTTATCACCCTTTTCTATCTGTTTTGCTAATGCAACCTCTTCTTCAGGTTTGAGGATAGAAGACTTTCTAATATCGATAAGATAACTCTTTACTGCGTCAAACTTATCTCCTGCTGTATTTTTTTCTCTCTCTTCATGGTCAGCATCATCACGAGAGGGATTATGTTTTGCATGTCCTCCTATGAAATCTTCTTCCAGCACTTTATCTCCAGAATGTGTATTGTCAAAATATTCTCTAACCTTGCAAATCTCTAACTATAGATGTAGAAATAATAATATAACATATTGCTGCCTAAAGGCAAGAACTTTTGATAGTGTTCAGCAATTATAGTTAATCTGCCTTTCTTCTCAAGAAGGCAGGCACATCCCATTCCTCTCCATGATTATCATCCATTGGTTCTTCTTTCAGGTATCCATCATTGACTATCTTTCTGATATATGCTGGTCTGTCTATATTGTGAACAAATGAATCATCTGTCTTAGAAGGTCTGGTAATTACTTCTTTAATTTTGGACTCATTCTCAAATCCTGTTGCAATTACAGTAACTACTATCTCATTGCCCAATCTCTCATTTATCACAGAACCAAATATGATGTTGGCATCTTTATCCGCTGCCTCCTGAATAATCATTGATGCCTCAGTAACCTCATGAAGGGACATATCAGCGCCTCCGGATATATTCAGCAGCACGCCGCTTGCTCCATCTATTGAACCATCCTCTAATAGAGGACTGGATATTGCCTTTTGTGCCGCCTCTATTGCGCGGTTTTTACCCTGACCCCTGCCCATCCCCATTACTGCCCTTCCCATGTGTGACATAACAGTCTTGACATCTGCAAAATCCACATTTACCAATCCATGGGTAGTAATAAGGTCTGATATCCCCTGAACTGCCTGACGCAGTACATCATCGACAATCTTAAAAGAATCAAGCAATGGCGTTGTATTATCCACGATGCTTAAGAGCCTTTGGTTGGGAATTGTGATAAGGGTATCCACATATTTCTTTAGTTCCTTGAGTCCATCTTCTGCCCTCTGCATCCTCTTTCCACCCTCAAACATGAATGGCTTGGTAGCAACACCCACTGTAAGTATCTTTAACTCTCTTGCAATACTGCATATAACTGGAGCCGCGCCTGTCCCTGTTCCGCCTCCCATCCCGGCAGTGACAAAGACCATATCCGCACCTGCAAGGGTCTCTTCTATCTTGCTGGTATCCTCTAACGCAGATGCTTTTCCTATATCAGCATTAGCACCAGCGCCAAGTCCTTTAGTCAATTTTTTTCCTAACTGTAGTTTTATAGGCGCTGGAGAGGATTCTAATGCCTGAAGATCTGTATTTGCAGCTATAAACTCAATCCCCTCTACCTTAGATGCAATCATTGTATTCACAGCATTACAGCCTCCTCCCCCCACACCTATGACCTTTATCCTTGCCTCACGTCTTTCTTCCTCACTTAAGAGAAATATATCCATATTCCCTATCCTCCTGTTTTAGAGTTAAAAGTGTCTAAAGTGAACTAAAGTTTAAAGTTCTAATTCTTTTAATTTTAGGCACTTCACACCTTAGGCACTTTAGACACTTTGTTAATCTAAAAGCACCTCATTTAACCATCTTTTTATCTTATGGATGTGACAAACTATTGTTCCGGTTTCTGATGTTATATCTTTATTGTTCCGGTTCTTCAGGGCATAAAAGATCAGTCCCACACCAGTAGAGTAGATAGGACTGCTGACTATATCCACAAGGCCGCCTATATTGATAGGCATTCCCATCCTGACTGGGAGGTCTAATATCCTCTCTGCCACATCTATCATACCATCCATTATCGCTGTGCCTCCTGTAATAACAACACCTGATACCACCCTCTCTTCGTACCCTGTCTTTTTAATCTCTCTGCTGACAAGAGTAAATATCTCCTCTGCTCTCGGTTCTATTATCTCAGAAAGAAGCTGCCTTGATAGTATTCTTGAAGGTCTCCCTCCCACACCCGGCACTTCTATCTTCTCATCAGTCATTACCATAGAGGCAACGGCATTTCCATATTTTATCTTTATCTTTTCTGCCTCTCCTACAGGTGTTCTCAATCCTATAGCGATATCATTAGTAACATAATTTCCACCTATACCTAATACCGTTGTATGCCATATACTGCCATCAATGAATACTGCAAGGTCAGTAGTGCCACCCCCTATATCTACCATAGCCACACCTAATTCCTTCTCCTCTGGACATAATACCGCCTCACTTGATGCCAGAGGCTGAAGAATGATATCTGCCACATCCAGTCCGGCCTTTTCAATACACTTAATAATATTCATGGCTGATGTGTTTACCCCTGTAATAATATATACCTCAGCCTCTAACCTCTCTCCACAGATACCCAGAGGGTCTTTTATGCCCCCTTGTTCATCAACAATAAATTCCTGAGGTATAATATGCAGCACCCGTCTCTCCTTTGGAATAGCCATTGCCCTTGCAGCATCTATCACCCTTTCAATATCCGTCCTGCTGATTTCACTATCCTTTACAGCAACTACTCCCCTGCTGTTTAAACCCTTTATGTGGGCACCTGCAATCCCTGCATATACCGAATTTATCTGGACACCTGCCATTAATTCTGCCTCCTCTACTGCCCTTCTGATAGACTCTATAGTACTTTCAATATTAACTACAACCCCCTTTTTCAACCCCCTTGACGGGCTTGTCCCAATACCAATGATGTTTACCTTAGTCCCCTCTAAAACATCACCTACAATAGCACATATCTTTGTTGTCCCTATATCCAGTCCAACTATGATATTCTCTCCTTTTTCCAACTTACTTCACCTCCTCCTCTAGTAGTAATTCCAACATTATATTTACTCCTTATCCTCACATCTCCCTTACTATTACTCTTCCAGGGAACCTCATATCTATCTCTTTTGGATCTCCTCCCTTTTCCATCATCAATACCCTTTCAAACTCAAGGAATCTCTTTATTTTTTCGTTATATCTGCTATTTCCCATTCTTACTCTATAATTTTTCAGGTTTACAAGCATGTTCCTGTCATCTCTTATATCTATTACGAGCGGAACTTTATCTCCATAACAGAGGAGCTTAATAATATCTACTCCATCAACCATTGAATCATTAAGGTTCTTCCCTATTATTAAAGGGAGATCAATCTCACGCTTCTCTATTCTCTCTAATAAGATACCTTCCTCATCTATCATATAAAGGTCATCGCCTCTTTTATAGAGGGCAACAGGCTTTCTCTCTTTTATATCTACAATTATCCCGTCAGGGAAATCCTTGCGAAGCCATACATCCTTTATCCATGGTTTTTTCTCTATCCTCTCTTTAATATGATCGATATCTATCTGGAATATATTATTGCCTTTTGAACCGATCAGGTTTAGCATCTCCTCCTTTTTTGAGTATTGTAATCCCTTTACCTCAATATGATTCACTTTAAAATATTCAGATGTAGTAACCCACTGATAAAGCCATGACCCAGAATATCCACCTATCCATGAACATAGAATAAAAACAAGAAATATTCCTCTCTTTTTATCCCTTTTATTCCTTCTATGGCATTTGTTGTATCTATTACCCCTTACATAGACACTCTTTTTTCTTTTCCTCTTACTATGTCTCTGATTGGTCATAGCACCCCACCCTAACCCTCCCCCACCTGCCTGTTGCCTGCCTGTTGGCAGACAGGGCAGACAGGTCAAGGGGGAGGGAACTCAACGTTCTGGTTCAATCTTCAAGATTGAACCACCACCAGCCATTAACTTAATCTTAAAATGCAAATGTCCACTGGACAGCATATTCATTGACCTTCTTCTTATCTTCATCATCTATTGACCTGTACTCTGCCTTTATTGCGCTCCTGTACATGATGTCATATTTTATGCCGCCTATCCATCTTATAGAATCTTTCCTTCCAAGTGCAATCATATATGGATCGTTATCCTTATCAGAGAAGTTTTCATACCTTAGATATGGGGTAAACTTTTCTATTAACCTGTATCCTCCCTGTATATAATAGGCATTGTTTGTAAAGTCATCACTTCCTAACTTATCTTTATCCTTTATGTTGTAATACTCTGCAATAAACTCTGCCCCATTTCTCTTATAGAATATATCAGCACCCAAGATAGTCTGGTCTACCTCTGTAGCTATAGTGCCTTCTGTTTTTGTTTCCTTCGGATCATCTTTTACTGCCAATCTTGCTACCCTGCTCAGGTTGCCAAACAGACCTATGCCTGCGCCTGAGTATGCTGCCGGTTCTATAGTGAGATTAAACGAGAATGACTTGTTTGTGTTATTATCAGTGGTATTATTCGGATCTAACGCTGCCTCCCCTATCTTACCCTTAAGTTGTGAGCCATTCCCTAACATTAGACCATAGTTAAGGACAATAGGCTCAAGTTTTTTCCTTCCCCTTGCCCATAGCCCTACTATATGGGCTGGCAATATACCTGCCTCATCCTCAAATTCTAAGAAGTCAGGTCTTCCTATGGTTGTCTGGAGATGGGCGCCATGATGATATGATGTATTCCAATATCCAATAAGGTTATGGAATCTCCCTACCCTTACCTGTAAGGCATCAGAAAAGAGATAACCCACCTCTATCCTCTCTCCATCTATACCCCATTCTCCTCCAGGACTCTCAAGGACAATTTCTACCAATATATCTATCCTGTCATCTATCTCCAGGGTTGTATAGAGGTCAAGCTGTCCCAATGCAAACTGACCATTTTTGCTGCTATCTTTATCATTATTATCCTCATCTGCCTTTGTATAAGTTACATCGCCAAACCCGTAGAACTCAAAGGATCTGGCAGGCTGCACAACCATAAGGATAAAGAGCACCACTAACAGACAGGAAATTTTCATAATCCTATTATTAACATAAGATATCATCTTATAATCCTCCTCTCTATATACCAATATTAGATTATTTTACATCTATCTTTAATAATATCTTGATCTTGTCTTTTCCTTCTACCTCTTCCAGCCAGACATAGCCTATACCAGTGTCATTCGCTGATACAAACCTTATCACATCTTCCGAATCCTCTTTTATTTTTGGCGGTATACCTCCCCTCTGGAACAGCCTTTGTATCCAGAAACTGTTATAATCTGAGATAGAGATATGCAGCACACTCTTTAGAAATAGTTTTTTAATCTCTGTATCATCGATTTGATCCACAGGCTTAATCTTGAGACCTGCATCTATTAACTTATCACCTGTATATATATCCTTAATATCTCTAATACTTACTGACTCTTTTGGATATCTGACATTTGCTATAACCGCTATTGTCTTTGCATAAACCTCTTGAAAGGATGCAAATAACAAAAAGAAAAAGAAAAGATATAAACAAATTTTTATTAACTTCATATTCTCCCCCCTTTTCATTAATAAAGTTTTCTTGTTTTTACTGTCCTGTAAGTTATTGTGACTATATAGTTCACCTCCTCTCTTTCTGTAGGAAACAGGCATGCCTGTTCCCTACCAAAATCATCTCCACCAGCCTCTCATAATTGACACCTGCCTTTTTCGCTGATTTTGGAAGAAGGCTGCTCTCTGCCATACCTGGTATGGTATTTATCTCAAGGAGATATGGTCTCAATTCTGTGTCTATCCTGAAATCAACCCTTGCAGCACCTCTGCACCCCAGCACCTGATAAAAAAGTAGTGCCAACCCCTGTACTTTTCTATATATCCCATCTGGCAGGTCAGCAGGGATTATATACCGAGACTTACCTTCAGTATATTTTGCCGTAAAATCATAAAAGCCTTTCTCAGGGATAATCTCAATAACAGGCAGGGGATTATCATTTAATATCCCTACTGTAATCTCTCTCCCGTCTATATACTGCTCAATAATTATTTCGTCATCATAGGTGAATGCATCCTCTATTGAACTGGACAATTCACTATCTTCTCTGACTATACTTATTCCCAGAGTAGAACCCTGAGACGAAGGCTTTATAACTACAGGATATTTAATATCACCCGGCAACTTATTAATAGTCTCCCATTCTCTTTTATTCAGGGCAAAAAAATCTGGTGTTGGTATTTTATGATATGCCGCAATCTTTTTGGTCATCAACTTATCCATCCCAATAGCAGAGGCAAGCACTCCAGAGCCTGTATAGGGGATACTCAACAGTTCAAGCAGCCCCTGTATTGTCCCGTCTTCTCCCCCCTTTCCATGCAGGCTAATAAAGGCAATCTCTACATTATGTCCCTTTAATCTCTCTACGATATCTTTATCTACATCAATTGCAATCACATTATACCCCATTCTTTCCAGAGCCCCCTTTACAGCAGTTCCACTCCTGATAGATATCTCTCTCTCCGCAGACCTACCACCCATTAATACGGCTATTCTTTTTGTTGTAAGCAGTGCCATCTCTTTTTCACCCTCACCCTAACCCTCTCCCATCAAGGGAGAGGGAACTCGTTGCTGGTTCAATCTTGTAGATTGAACCAGTCATAGTGAGATTCGTCTCTTAAACTCATCTTTTATTTTTGATTTATCTTCCTTCTCTCCCTACGACCTTTACCTCCAATTCCAGTGTAATCCCCATTTCTTCCTCTATCCTCTTTCCTATATACCTAATCAGTGAGATTATATCCTTTGAACTTGCACTCCCTTTATTGATTATAAAGTTGGCATGTCTCTTTGATACCTCTGCATCGCCTATACGATAACCCTTGAGACCCACCTCTTCTATCAATCTCCCTGCACTATAACCTGAAGGGTTTTTAAATATACAGCCCGCACTATGATCCCTTATCGGCTGTCTCTCTTTTCTATGGGCAAGCCTCTCTCTTATCAGACTCTCACTCTCAGATATATCGGCTTTCTTCAGCCTGAAGAGACCGCCTATAATAATACCCGCAGGTATATGAGACCCCCTATAGGTAAATCCGGCTCCATCCCTTTTAATAACTCTTATTAATCCATACCTGTCAACAATCTTAATACTATCCAGTATACTGCTTATCTCCCACCCCTGTATTCCTGCATTCATCATTATAGCCCCGCCAACACTGCCGGGGATGCCTGTGGCAGACTCCATGCCGCTTAGTCCCTTTTTCTGGCAATACCTTACTAATCTTGGAAGGGAGAGACCTGACTCAACATAGAGAAGGGTATCATCCATCATAGTTACCCTGTTAAGCCTCTGCATATTTATTACCATGCCTCTAATCCCTCCATCCCTTACAATAAGATTTGTTCCCCCGCCTATGATAAATATAGGTATTTTCCTCTTTCTGCTATTATCAATTAAAACCCTTATATCACTGACCTCTTCAGGAAAGACCATCAACTCCGCATCTCCCCCTGTCTTAAATGAGGTATGATTTTTCATCTGTTCGTTAAACCTTACCTCACAGGAGAGCCATTTCAGGAAGCTGTAATTATCCATAGAAGTCCTTATAGTCTCTCTAACAGCTCTTTTCCTATCTTCCATATATCCCCTGCTCCAAGGGTTATAACGATATCATTCGGCTTTAACAACTTTAATAGCTTCTCTACTATATCCTCCTTTTTTTCTATAAAAAAGATATCTTTACATTTGCCATTTTCTTTTATATATTCATAGAGTCTTTGTCCTGAAATGCCTTTTATCGGCTCTTCTCCTGCAGGATATATCTCAGTCAGAAGGAGGATATCTGCATTATTAAAGGCATAAGCAAACTCTTCCATGAGATCCCTTGTTCTGGTAAATCTGTGAGGTTGAAACAGGGCAATAACCCGCCTGTCCCATGCACCTTTCAGGGCATTTAATGTGACCTCTATCTCTGTGGGGTGATGTCCATAATCGTCTATGACCATTACTCCATTCTTTTCACCCTTCAACTGAAATCTTCTCTCCACACCGCTGAATCCTGATAATCCCTCTTTGATCGCCTCTATATCTATCTCTAATTCAATGGCAACACCGATAGCTGCCAATGCGTTATAGACACTATGCAGCCCTGGCAGTGATAACCTGAATCTTCCCATATCCTCCTTTTTATATGAGACATGAAACTCTGATCTCCACTCATTTAGTCTGATCTCACCTGCACACAGATCAGCATCTGGATCTTCTATGCTATAGGTCATATACCTCTTTGTTATCTGCGGAATAAGTGCCTTTATATTTGGCTGGTCAAGACAGATGACAGCCATGCCATAAAAAGGCACTTTGTTTATAAAGTTTAAAAAACCTTTCTTTATATTATCCATATCCTTATAATGATCTATATGTTCTTTATCAATTGTCGTGACTACTGCAATAGTAGGTGACAGTAAAAGGAATGATCCATCGCTCTCATCTGCCTCTGCAACAAGAAATTCACCCTGACCCAATTTTGCATTACTGCCAAGGACATTAAGTTTTCCGCCCAATACTACTGTGGGATCAAAACCAGCCTGTGCTAATACTGTAGCTACCATTGATGTAGTGGTTGTCTTTCCATGTGATCCTGCGATGGCAATGCTATACTTCATCCTCATAAGCTCTGCCAGCATCTCTGCGCGGGGAATCACAGGTATATGTCTCTCTATTGCAGCCCGCACCTCTACATTGTTCTTTGACACAGCCGATGATGTTACTATTACCTGTGCCCCTTCTATGTGTAAAGGGGCATGACCTGTATATATCTTTCCCCCCTTTGACTCCAATCTCCTTGTTGTATCTGATACTCTGAGATCAGAACCAGTAACCTTATATCCGAGGTTTAACAGCACCTCTGCTATACCGCTCATCCCTGAACCGCCAATCCCCACAAAATGTATCTGATGAATCTTTCTAAACATAAACTCTCCTCATGATTGTTCCTTTAATTTTTGCAGAACTTCAATGCCTTCTCTAACCTTTCAATGGCATATATAGTTTCATCTTTCATAAATCACCTTTGATAATACCAATAATGCCTCATCACTAGTTCTTATTCAACATCCATTAATATATGAGCAGACTCTCCCCAATCGGATATTTATCCCTCAAATTAGCTTCATACATAGCTCCACTATTTCCTCTGCTGCCTTGATATTTCCAAGTGCCCTGCTATTTTCTTTCATCTTTTTCAGCCTCATATTATCATCTATTAATTCTCTAATTACACCTGATAATACCTCTCCTGATAACTCTCTGTCATCTATTACAATCGCTGCCCCTGCATCAGCAAGGCTCTCTGCATTCTTCCTCTGGTGGTCATGGGTAGCATATGGATATGGGATCAGTATGGCAGGGATTCCTATGGCTGTTATCTCGGCAATGGTTGTGGCCCCTGCACGGGATATGACTATGTCAGCCATATTATACGCCTCAGCCATATCATATATATATGGCTCTATCCTCCCATTGAATCCGATCTTTTCATACTCTTCCTTTATATACTCATAATCCTTTTTGCCTGTCTGATGGATAAAAGATATCCTCTCCTTTAAATCCTCAAGATAACTCAATGCATCTATCACTGCCATATTTATCGAATGCGCACCCTGACTGCCTCCAAATATAAATATGGTCTTTATCTTATTTTCTCCTGTCTCCTCTTCTTTTACCATCTCTCTTCTTACAGGATTCCCTATTCTTACAATATTAGCCCTTATAAAATATTTCTTTGAATCCTCAAAAGATGTTACTACATATTTTACCAGAGGAGCCAATATCCTGTTTGTAACGCCAGGTATCATATTCGGTTCAAGTATTATGCAGTTCTTTCTTAAAAAGAGAGCCATGAGGAGGATAGGTCCTGAAGAATATCCTCCAATACCGATAACTATATCAGGTCTAAACCTTATAAGTATCTTCAATGAATCAAAGAAGGCACATGGCAATAAAAACAGGGAATATATGGCATTAATCTTCCCCTTTCCTATCAGACCTTCAACCCTGATAAGGGCTAACCTTAATCCCTCTCTATGCAGCACCATTGTCTCAATACCTCTCTCTGTCCCTGCAAACAGGATGTCTGTATCTCTATCTCTCCTTTGAAATTCCCTCGCCAGTGCAATGCCAGGATATAGATGTCCTCCTGTCCCGCCACATGCTAATAATACCTTCATCTCCTAACTCCTGTCTGCATCTCTTTTGATATATTCAACAATATCCCTACTCCAATCGAGTTTACTATTAGAGAAGAGCCTCCATAACTGAGAAATGGAAGGGATAATCCTGTTGTGGGTAAAAGCCCTGTTACTACACTAACATTTATCATCACATGAAGGTTTATCATTAATACAATCCCATACGCGAGATACCTTCCGAATCTGTCAGATGTATGCATAGCTATCCTAAACCCCTTCCAGAAGAGTATTATGTAGAGGCTGATTATGGTGACTGTAACAAAGAGACCGAGCTCTTCTCCTATTAAGGCAAAGATAAAGTCTGTATGCACCTCTGGAAGGAAAAATAGCTTCTGCCTCCCCTCTGCTATCCCTACTCCCAGCAATCCCCCTCTTCCAAAGGCAAGCAGAGACTGGACAATTTGAAAACCAGCCCCCTTATAACAGCTCCATGGATCAATAAAACATCCCAGCCTGTCTGTAATATGGTTATAATTACTCCTGTTTGCCATTATAAATAGAGAGAGTGAGGATATACCTGAGAGGCTTAATAAAAGGACATGCGTCTTTTTTGTCCCAGCTATAAATAGGAGTAACATAGAGATTGTGCCTATAAATATAGCTGTTCCTGCATCAGGTTCAACAATAATAAGAAACATTATTACACCTATAACAGACAGGGGAAATATAAGCCCTGACTTAAAATTCTCTATCTTCTCCCCATTCTTTATTGCATATCGGGATAGAAAGATAATAACCATTAATTTGGCAAACTCTGACGATTGAATAGATAATCCTCCTATCTTCAGCCATCTGTATGAGCCATTTATCCTCTTACAGAATGGCTCACTGCAAAATGGAGGCAATATTATTATTAATAAAGAGAGGGTAATCACAAATAAAGGCAAAAATAATACCCTCTTCTGCAGGAGCTTATAATTCAAATTAGAACATCCAATCATCATACCTATCCCAAGCATCCCCCATACCAACTGTTTTTTAAAAAAATATAATGAGTCCTTATACCTTTCATCAGCTATTATTGTAGTACTGCTATAGGTCATTACTATCCCAAGTACTATCAGAAAAAGGGTTATAAAAAATATAGTCCTGTCAAATGTCTCTATTTTTCTCATGGCTAACTGGTCAGTCGTTCTCTATCATAATCCATTTACAATATCTTTAAATATCCTTCCTCTCTCTTCAAAATCTCTGAACATATCAAAACTTGCACATGCCGGAGATAGTAGGACAATATCACCTTCCTTTGCATATCCTGAGGCACGCAGCACAGCGTCTGATAGAGAATCAGCCATATCAATATCAGAACAATCAGATAATATATCCTTCATCTTTGCAGATGCCTCCCCTATAAGTATAAGATTTTTGACCTTCTTAGATACTATCTCTCTCAAAGGCTTAAAATCAGATCCCTTGTCTCTGCCGCCTGCAATAAGTATTATAGGTTCACTGAAGCTACTCAGGGATTTTATTACTGCACCGACATTTGTCCCCTTTGAATCATTAAAAAATTTGACTCCTTTTATCTCTCTTACAAACTCCATCCTGTGTTCTAAGGAAGAAAAACCCAAAACTGCCTCTCTGACCAGATCTCTATCACAACCCCATAAAAGAGAGATGGCAGATGCAGCAAGGATATTCTCACAATTATGGAGACCCCTGATCTTGAGTTCATCTAACTTGCAGATCGGAAAAGTGTCTCCTCCTAAATTCGAGACAATATGATCTCCTTCTATATAGACACCCTCTTCCAGAGTTTTCTCTCTGCTAAACGATACTATCCGTGACCTGATAGAGGATGACATCAGCCTTTCGCTTATCGGATCATCAGCATTGATAACAGTATAATCATCCCTATCCTGATTCATGAATATCCTCAACTTTGCATCTGTATATTCATCCATACCCATATATCTATCCATATGATCAGGGGTTATGTTTAGTATGACACCTATATAAGGTCTGAACTCCTCTATCCCCTCTAACTGAAAACTGCTTACCTCTGCCACAATCAGGTCATATCTGTTCTCCTTAATAATCGCCTCTGATATTGGTCTCCCAAGGTTACCTCCTACAAAGATATTCATTTCCATCCTTTTTATGATCTCTCCTACCAGAGTAGTTACAGTACTCTTTCCATTAGTCCCTGTAATAGCAATAATCGGAATATCAAGATATCTGAATGCCAGCTCTATCTCACTGATAACCTTTACTCCCTTCTCCTTTGCCAGTAATAAAGGAGCGATATCTGACGGGACGCCAGGGCTTACCACAATAAGGTCACTATCCTCAAAATCTGATTCAGTATGTTCTCCCAGCCTATATCTTATATCCAGCCCATCTAACCGGGCAATCTCTTCCCTTAATTCACCCTCTCCCTTTATATCAGTAACTGTAACAAGAGCAGAATTATCAGATAAAAATCTGGCAGATGCTATCCCGCTCTTTGCAAGACCTACAATTAATACCTTTTTGCCTGAGAGATACATGTTTTGTTCAAATGGGTGCAGTTGTCAGGGTGCAGAAAAAATCTTTAAACCTGCACCCTGCACCCTGACAACTGCACCCTCCTTAGTATTCACCTCAATTTCAGCGTACTCAGACTGAGCAGCGCCAATATTATCGCAATGATCCAGAACCTCACTATCACTTTTGGCTCTTCCCATCCCTTTAGTTCAAAGTGATGGTGAATAGGCGCCATCAAGAACATCCTCTTCCCACGCGATTTAAATGATACAACCTGAAATATTACAGAGATAGTCTCTATTACAAATATCCCGCCTACCAATACCAATAATAGTTCATGTTTGGAGATAACAGCCACTGTCCCAAGTGCAGCGCCTAATGGAATAGACCCCACATCTCCCATGAAGATAGAGGCAGGATATGTATTAAACCAGAGAAAGCCAAGGGTTGCTCCAACAATGGCGCCGCAATATATTGCAAGCTCTCCAGAACCGTCTATATAATTGATCAAAAGGTATTCAGCAAACTTAACATGACCCGTCACATAAGTTACTATAGTATAGGCAAGAGCTGCCACAGTAACAGGACCTGCTGCCAAACCGTCTAATCCATCAGTCAGGTTTACTGCATTAGATGCGCCAGTAATTACCAGAATCACAAAGGGGATATAAAACCAGCCCAGGTCAGGGTTGATGCCCTTGAAAAACGGGACAGTAATTATAGTAGAATATGAAGGTGATAGATAGAGAAAGAGGCTGATTCCAAATGCACAGATAATCTGAAGACCAAGTTTATACCTTGGCATAAGCCCTAATGACCTGTTCTTGGCAAACTTGAGATAGTCGTCCCAGAAGCCGATACTGCCAAAGCCAATAATTGCAAAGAGAGCCACCCAGATATATCTATTCTTCATATCTGCCCATAATATGGTAGGGATAATAATGGCTGTCAGGATTATTATTCCCCCCATGGTTGGTGTGCCAGACTTGCTTAGATGAGAGGATGGTCCATCTTCTCTAATATGCTGCCTGATATGACATCTCTTCAGTGCCCTGATAATATATGGACCGATAATAACACTTATTGCAAATGCCATAATTGAGGCATAGATAGTCCTGAAGGTAATATATCTGAATATATTAAAAAATGAATAGTATGTATGTAAAGGATAAAGCAGATTATATATCATTGTTTGTTCTGATAACCCTCCATCATCTCTATTATGGTCTCCATCTTCATGCCGCGGGAGCCTTTTATAAGCACAATATCTCCCTTTTTTATTATTCTCTGAAGGGCATCTACAGCCTCATTATGATATTCACATATATCTACCCTTCCATCTTCCATGCCTGCATTAATAGCACCCTCTCCTATCAGTCTCCCTGATTGTCCTATGGTTATAATATGGTTAACCCCTTTCTGGACGATATCCCTGCCAAGTTTAAGGTGTGCCTCTTCTCTATATCCACCCAACTCAAACATATCACCAACTACGGCAATAACCCTGCCGCTATCTTTTAAGTCCATTGCCATATCAATGGCAGAGATCATGGATACAGGATTGGCATTATAGGAATCATCAATAATCCTGATATCGCCTGCCTCTCTTATTCCACCTCTCATGGATAAAGGCTTGAAATCCTCCAGCCCTTCTTTTATAAGGTCAATATCCATATCAAATATTGTTCCGACTGTAGACGCAGCCAATGCATTATAGACATTATGCCTCCCAAACAGAGGGAGAGAGACCCTCCTCTTCTCTCTATTTATCTTTAATGAAAAAGATAATCCTCTCTTATGGTCTATCCTTATATCTTCAGCCATAATATCCGCATCTCTATCAATCCCAAACCTCATCAGTTTCCCTTTAACCTTCTTTTCAAGTCTTTCAAGATTGGTGTCATCCCCATTCAGCACAATTGTCCCTTTCTCACCTATTGATGATATGATCTCTCCCTTGCCTTCTCTCACACCATCTATATCCTTTAATGTCTCAAGATGTGTATATCCGATATTGGTTATTACTCCAATATCAGGACAAGCTATCTCACAGAGCCTGCTCAACTCCCCTTTCAGGCTTATACCCATCTCAATTACTGCTGCCTCATGTATCGGTTTTAACCTAAACAGTGTAAGAGGTACACCGATATGATTATTGATATTCCCCTCGCTCTTTAGCAGATTAAACCTCTTACCCAATATACCTGCTGTCATCTCCTTTGTAGTAGTCTTTCCATTGCTCCCTGTAATTGCCACGAGGGAGAGTGCAAATATCTTCCTATAAGATGAGGCGATATCCTGCAATGCCCTCAGGGTATCAGCTACCTTTATTAATACCCTCTCTTTGAGCAGACTCTCAGGAATAGTTGCAACTATAGAAGGCCATCTCCCTGACTCTACTATTACCCCAGATGCCCCCTTTGACAGGGTGTCCTTAATAAAATCATTGCCATCAAAATTTTTCCCTGATATAGGTATAAAAATCTCCCCCCTTTTAATAGTCCTCGAGTCAATAGAGATACCTTTTATAGTCATATCTTTATCAGTTTCTCTTATAATCTTTCCTTTTGACCATAATATAAGGTCTTTTGTAGTAATCATGTTATTTTAAGTCCCAAAGCCCCCCTCACCCTAACCCTCTCCCACGAGGGGAGAGGGTTAGGGTGAGAATGAGAATGATAGATAATCATCACCCTCTCTTTTCCTTATCGCCTCTCTTGCTGCCTCCCTATCATCAAATTTCAACCTCTTATCTTCAATGATCTGATAATCTTCATGTCCCTTGCCTGCTATAACTACAATATCTCCCCTTCTCGCAATACTTATTCCCTTTTCAATGGCATCCCTTCTGTCAGGGACTATAAAGTACTCTTTCATCCTCCAGTCATTATCACTATTACCCCTTATCCCTGCCTCTATCTCCCTGATTATCTCACCTGGATCTTCGGTGCGGGGGTTATCAGAGGTAATAATTACAATATCACTAAATGCACCTGCCACCTTGCCCATTAATGGACGCTTACCCCTATCCCTGTCTCCTCCACACCCAAATACCGTAATAATCCTCCCAACTTCTGATCCCTGATCCCTGATCCCTGATCCCTGCCTTATTTCTCCTGCCCCCTTCTCTACCTCTGACACTGCCATCAACAAGTGACTCAAAGCATCCTCTGTATGTGCATAATCCACCACCACTGTAAAATCCTGCCCCTCTATAATCCGTTCACACCTACCTGGGATATAGTCTGTCTCCCAGATACCTTCCCTGATACTCTCACAATCAATCCCCTGACTAAATCCTACCCCTATTGAGGCAAGGATATTATAGAGATTATGTCTCCCTATCAATTTAGATCTTACATGAAATTTTCCAGCAGGAGTAACTGCATTAAAAGCAATACCATCCATACTGATCTCTATATCCTCTGGATAGATATCAGCATCAGACCCCATTCCATATCTCCATATCTCTGCCCCTGTCTCTTCTATAAATCTCCTGCCTGATGGATCATCACTATTTATTATTGCCTTTTTGTTTTTTCCTCTCTTCATCTCACTGAAGAGTCTCAATTTTGACTCAAGATAGTCATCCCATGTCTTATGAAAATCAAGGTGGTCTTGGGTGAGATTAGTAAACACTGCTGCATCAAACTCCAGACCCTTTACCCTGCTCAGTTTTAATGCATGAGAAGATACCTCCATAATAACAGTGGATATCCCATCCCTTAACATCATATTAAATATGCTGTTTAACTCAATAGACTCTGGTGTGGTATTGGATAAAGGGATAAGTTCATCTCCAATCTGATATCCAAGTGTGCCTATAATGCCTGTTCTCCTCCCGTCTTTCTGAAAAATATTTTTTGTAATATAGGTAATAGTAGTCTTGCCATTTGTCCCTGTTATCCCTATTAATAATAGTTTCTGAGAGGGATAGTCATAGAATCTGCTGCCTATAAGGGCAAGCGCCTCTCTTGAGTCTTTGACGAATATTATGGGAATATCCCTTTCTGAAAGAGTTCTTATCTCTTGTTGACTGATATCCTCAACTACTACCCCAGACGCCCCTCTTTTAACTGCCTCCCCTATAAAGAGATGCCCATCTGCCTTCTCTCCTTTTACAGCAACAAATAGAGAACATGGTCCTACCTTCCTTGAATCAAATGCAATATCTTTTATATCGCAATTCCTCTCGTTCTCTATTCTCTTAACCTTTATATCTTTTATAAGGTCTTTTATATTCATAAGTATTCCCCCTCACCCTAACCCTCTCCCACGAGGGGAGAGGGGATGGTGTGGGGAGTTATACCCCAATAATATATTATCTCTCTGGCAATATTTCTGAATACTGGAGCTGCGACACTGCCTCCTGTTGCATAACCCGCTGGTTCATCTATTACCACCAATATTATTACTTTAGGGTTATCTATAGGAAAAAATCCTATAAATGAACATACAGACTTCCTGTGGGAGTATCTCTTTGTCACAGGGTCTATCTTTTGAGCAGTCCCTGTCTTACCTGCTATCATATAACCCTCGATAATGGCATTTTTTCCTGTGCCTCTGTCTGATACCACCCCAGTTAAGATATCTGTTAATTGCCGTGATGTCTCTTTTGATATGACCCTTCGTATAATCTGAGGATGATTCTGTTTTACCACTTTGCCATCCTGATCCATGATCCTTGATATTACATAAGGACTCATTAAGAGTCCTTCATTGGCTACTGTTGCCACTGCTGTTATAAGCTGGATAGGTGTAACACCAATCTCCTGACCAATAGACAAAGAGGCAAGAGATAACCCCGACCATTCTTTGATATTCCTTACCAATCCTTTTACCTCTCCTAAGAGGTCTATGCCTGTCTTTGTGCCAAACCCAAAGAGTTTGATATATTTCAGCAGTCTCTCTTCTCCCAATCTCATGCCTACCTTTATCATCCCAACATTACTTGATTTCTCTATTACCTCTCTGAATGTCAGAAATCTCTCTTTGGACTTGCCATGAGAAAAATCACGAATAGTCTTCCTTCCAATCTTTATTGTACCGTCTTCACGGTCAATTATATCTTCAGGGAAAGCTTTATTTTCCTCAATCGCTCCTGCGGCAACAATTATCTTGAATGTTGAACCCGGCTCATATATGTCTGTAATAGCCCTGTTTCTCCACTCATCCGGACTATAAGAACTGATCATATTAGGGTTAAACCGTGGATATGTAGCCATAGCCAATATCTCTCCTGTATCCGGATCCATTGCTATTACTGAACCACCCTTTGCCTTTGAGCTATTGATTGCCATATCAAGTTCTTTTTCCGCTATATGCTGGATCACCTCATCTATTGTGAGTATCAGGTCATTACCACGGGGTACAGAGAGGTAATCCAATCCTGTTGGAAATAGGGTATGACCCTTGCCATCTCTCTCCAGCGTAATCTTTTCCTTTTTACCCCTGAGGAATTTATCATACTTACGTTCCACGCCTTCCAGTCCATGGTTATCAATACCAGCAAATCCAATCATATTACTCAGAAGATATCCCTTAGGGTAGAACCTCTGGCTCTCAATAGTATATTCTATACCGGGGATATTCATCTTTTTTATCTCCATAGCCTTCTTTCTGTCTACCTTTCTTGCAATCCATACAAACTTATCTCTCTTTCTTAATCTTTTCTTGATATATCCATAATCCATATTCAGTATAGTTGCAAGTCTCTTTGAGACATAGTCATGATCCTTTATAAGGGAAGGTCTTGCATAGATAGAAGGAGTATCCATATTTACAGCAATAATATTCATATTCCTGTCATATATAGTGCCTCTCTCTCCTTCAACCTTAACAGTCTTTCTGATCATTCTATCGCCTATCTTATTCAGGTGTTGACTATCCTGAACCTGAAGATAATAGAGGCGATACAATATAATACCATAATAGACAAATACAAAAATTGTTATAACAACAATCCTTCCTTTCCCCTCTGTTTTCTTCTCTTTTCTTTTATATATCTTCCTTTTCAATATATCAGCCTCTTTACCAGTATCAGCCTATCATCCTTCTCTTTATCTTTTAATAAGGGATAAACATCTTTTTTTATTACTATTACCTGACCAATTTCAGGCCTTTTCATCTTTAACTTTGAGATAGCAATCCTTTCAATCCTTTCCAGAGATTTAAGTTCCTCTACCTTAATCAATAGCTCCTTATATCTATTATTTATCTTTCTCTTTTTAATCTGTAACCCTTCTATCTCATAGCCGAGTTTGATCATGCTTATATGCTGCCATACACAGAAAAGGACAAAAAACAGCAGTAATAATACAATACCTACCCTTTTACCCATCTCTTATACTTCTCCTCTTCATAATTCATAATTCAAGTTATATCCTCTCAGCAACTCTGAGTTTTGCACTTCTTGCCCTTTGATTACAGGTTATCTCTTCCATATCAGGAACAACAGGCCTTTTAGTAACTATAGATAGAGTAGCCTTTCCATTACATACACATTGATAAAGTTCCGGAGGACATATACACCCCTTTGCCAACCTCCTGAAGGTCTCTTTTACACATCTATCCTCAAGGGAATGATAGGATAATATAGATATCCTCCCTGATATATTTAACAGAGTGGATGCCATTTTAACAGCCCCTCCTAAAAACTCTAACTCCCTGTTTACTGCAATCCTCAAAGCCTGAAAGGTCCTGGTGGCAGGATGAATTCTTCTATATCGATATGAACCTGGAATGGAATATGTTACAATGTCAGCCAGTCGTAAGGTGGTCTCAATGGGTTTGACTGCCCTCTCTATGATAATCTTCCTTGCAATCCTCTTAGCCCATCTCTCTTCCCCATATTCTTTTATAATAATTGCGAGTCTCTCTTCACTCTCCTTATTTACTATATCAGATGCTCTCTCATCACTATCTCTATCCATCCGCATATCAAGCGGTCCATCTCTTTGAAAACTGAATCCTCTTTCACTCTCATCTATCTGAAATGATGACATACCTAAATCAATAAGGATGCCATCAACCCTATATATCCCCTCCTCTCCAAGAATCCTTTGCATCTCAAAGAAATTGCCATGTCTTAAAATTACCCTCTTTTTATATTTTCTTAATCTGAAAGCAGCCCTTTCAAGCGCCTCTCTGTCACGATCAATACCTATCAATATCCCATCTGGAGATATTATTTTTAGAACTGCCTCTGCATGACCTCCCCCTCCTATTGTACAATCAACATATATTCCTCCCTCTTTACACCTGAGGAACTCCACAACCTTATCCAATAAGACTGGAATATGTCTGATTGTCATGTTTATTTAACTAACTCTCTCTTCAGACCAAAATGATGCCATCTTCCTGCGGATCTTTTCATTCTCTCCATTTCTCTCTATATCCTCTTCCATCCCCTTGTCCCATATTTCAATCTTATTGTAGACTCCTATAAATATTACCTCACTGTTCAACCCTACATATTCTTTTAATTTTTGAGGGATAAGTATTCTTCCCTGTTTATCTATTACACAGTCCTGCAATCTCAGATTGACCCTTCTCCAATATGCTAAGATATCATGGTCAATCATAGAGAGTTTACTCATCTTTTCCTCTATAACCTTCCATTCACCCAGTGGATATAGAGAAAGACATCTGTCAAGTTCTACAGTAATAATAAGCCTGTCATCATACCTATTATTTATAATCTCACGATATCTTATAGGGATACTAACACGGCATTTAGAATCAAGACTATGTATATAAGACCCTCTAAACAAAAAAATCTCCCACTTTTTCCCACTTGATGGGTTTTCATTTGGTAATCATACCACAAGATTTGCTCTTGTCAAGAAAAAAGACATTTACTGATATCTATTCATTATGGGATACTAAAAAGTGATAATGGCAGGAGTCTGAAGCAGTTTTGACAGCAGAGATATTTGCTGTTTTAAGGTCTTTTTGAGATAAGCCTTGCTGTAACAGAACCTATTATTATTCTGGTCTTCATTAAGACAGGGATTCTGTATTCATCATCTGTAAACCATATATAGACATCTCCCTTGTTGATAAATATCCCTTCAAATCTAAGAAGCACCTTTGTTTTAATTGTATCCAGATAACCGAATGGGGTCTTTACCTTTTCTTTGCCAAGCATTTTGATCTCAAGTTTCCAGTTTTTTCCGTTTTCATGTACATCAATAAACACAGAGTCATCCACACTGATATCATCAACAGTCCTGAAATAATAGAGACAGGAGAGAGAATTCTGAACCATCGGCGGGATATCATGTTTTGATTCCTTGTTCCCTTTGATCGTAATGGCAAGATGACTATCCTGGTTAAATATGATCTTCTTATCCTTTTTCCTCTTTCCTTCACGCTGTCGGACATCTATATAATATGGATATAACTCCTCTGAATCAATAATAGTCTCTATCCTGTCGTCTACAGGATAAAAAATGGAGAATAGTTTACTAGACTCTGCCCTTGATATAATTCTATAGACCTCTTTATTATATGGATATCTCTTTTCATCCATATATCTTATCTTCCTTGCTTTAAGATAATCCTTTATCTTAATCTTCTCTGGAATCTCTAATATTGCAGTACCAGCACTTATCCCAAACCATGAGATATTATATACAAACCTCTCCCTATCTGAGAATGGAGATATTTCTTTCTTCCTGCCATCCTCAGTAGTTCCCATTAGAGGATTATGCAGTATCAATACAAGCAGGATTGCTGCTAATATTGTGACCTTTTTAAATAATTTTTTATTCATAAACTAATTCTAACTATTCAGCTAATCACCTTTTTATTACAGTTCTTGTAAGAATAACGCCCAGTACACCACCAATGCAATTCATCCATACATCCCTTAAATCAAAGACCCTATTCGGCAATATCCATTGAATCCCCTCATCAATAAATCCTATCAGGAATATAATTAATAAGGTGGTAATATAAAACAACGCTCCCTCTAAATTAAAACTTACGGCATTATATATCAGATAACCTGAGATACCATATTCCAAGAGATGGATCCTCTCCTCAGGAAGATTTAAAGGGATAATAAAGAACACATATAATATAGCAATAGCTCCTAACCAGATATATGTCCCTATATTATTTATTTTCTCAATGATATATATATAACAAAAAAGAGAGATACCTGCACATACAAATATAATATATACGAATATACTAAACCCTTCTCCAAATAAACCTTTCAAGTAATTGAGGATGGGACGCATAATAGGTAGCGTAAGATAGATGAGAAGCGTATATAAAATTACGGCACTCCACGCGGCCTTTTTATTCAATTCTTGATAACCTCCAGTATCTATTTTATATTATCTTGATATTAATAACATGATTCTCTATTATTATTGTTCCCTTTGATATAGAAGATAAATAGAGAAAAAAACAGAACTGACACCTTAATGATTATATCTTTTCGGTAACTATTCATCTAATACAGAGCAAGGGGTTCCAAAGACTTTATAATGCGTATGATTATAATAAG
>JBHHUU010000003.1:0-40161 GCA_046753905.1 Nitrospirota bacterium
GGACAAACCTGACCTAAATCTGAGCGCACAATGTAACACTTATTGTTTTACAGACACTAAGCTAAAATCACTCTCTTGTCACATCTGACTCAGTCTCTTTATTCTTTGAATCATTTATATATATAGTTAATTCCCTCTTTATCTCGTCGGCTACATTATCTTTATCTATCTTTTTTACCATAAGATCTTCTCTGAATCTTTGCTTTATATTATCTCTAAGCCTTATAGCCTCTTCCTGAGCAATGACAGCCTCTTTTCCTGTCAGATATTTAATTTTATTCTCAATGACCTCTTCTATTGCAACACTTGTCTCTTTTTCATGTTTGCTCTCTATCTCTGGTTTATCACCCTGAATTAATTTTCTTGCCCTCTGAGATGCAATGATAACCAACCTATACTTACTATCTATATTACTATCTTTTAATTCAACAGGCATTGTTATTATGTCCATAAATCAGATTACCTCCTTACTCTTTCATAAAATTATCTTGAATCCATGATGATATATCCTTTTTCCTTGCCTTCAGTCTTTCAGTAATAATTATTGCCTCTAATTCTCTGAGTGCCTTATTAAAGTCATCATTGACAATAAAATAATAATACTCTTTATAATTCATTATCTCAAGTTTTGCCCTTTTTAACCTTTTCTCTATCTCTTTATCTGATTCAGACTTCCTCTTCAGCAACCTTGTTCGTAATGCATCAAATGAAGGAGGAAGGATGTAAATAAATATTCCCTCCTTATATTTCTTTTTTATCTGCATTGCACCCTGAGAGTCTATATCCAGAATGGTATCCACACCATTATTTATCATACCCATGATATGATCTCTGTCAGTGCCGTATAGATTGCCATGCACCTCTGCCCATTCTAAAAAATTATCCTCTTTTACCATCCTTGTAAATCTCTCTTTATCTACAAAAAAATAGTCTTTTCCATCTATTTCTCCTATACGAGGAGATCTGGTAGTATAAGATATAGAATGTTGAAGATGAGATACAGATTTAGTAATCTCCTTACAGAGGCTGGTCTTACCTGCACCGGATGGCGCTGACACTACAAAGAGTATACCCTTTTTGTTGTTATCCAATACTGTTACCTCATAATTCCTTTTCTATAGATGTAAATCTCTGGGCTATGGTCTCGACCTGTATCCCTGACAGGATAACATGCCCGCTATCTGTAATAATTATTGCCCTTGTTCTTCTCCCATGCGAGACATCTACCAATTTCCCTGACTGCCTTGCCTCTTCTTTTAACTTCTTCATGGGTGATGATGAAGGAGATACAATTGCTACAATCTTAGAAGCTGCTACTACATTACCAAAACCTATATTTACTATCTTAAAAGACAGATATATTCACCCCCCTTTAGTCTGATTACTCGATATTCTGCACCTGTTCCCTTAATCTCTCAAGTTCATTCTTTACAGTGACCACCCCTTGTGACACTATGTCATCATTTGCCTTTGATCCGATTGTGTTTATCTCTCTATTCATCTCCTGAAGTAAAAACTCAAGGCTCCTTCCCACGGCTTTATCCATCTCTATTATATTTTCAAACTGTATTATATGGCTCTCCAGCCTGACAATCTCTTCACTTATGTCAGATCTATCTGTATAGATTACAATCTCCTGCAGGAGTCTGTTTTCATCTATCTCATTCCCTGTCAATTCCTCAATTCTCGCCTTAAGCCTATTTCTATATCTCTTTACAACTTCAGGCGATCTCTTATCTATACTTTTTAATGATTCTTTTATAATTATTAATCTCTTCAGGATATCCCTATGGAGTATTTTCCCCTCTTCTACCCTCATCTTCTTAAGGTTATCTATTGCCTCTATAAGAAGCTCATCAAGTCCTCCTTCTATTGTTACAGGCATCTTATCTTCTTCTGCTATTGTTATAATATCATGGAATTGTGTAATGGTTCCTATCTCTATATCACACTTTAAACAAAACTCTCTCTTTAATTAATTCAATAAGGAACAATATTGTTTTGCTAACTCCTTATTTATCTGTAATCTCTTATTCTCTCCATTCAAACCATTTGCTGAAATAGTTACATCTATACGACCCCTGGAAAAACGGGACTGTATCATCTTCTTTATCTTGTTTTCCAATGGGACAAAGACCTTTTGCAACCGTGTTGATATTTCACAGAACCTATGATTTACAGATCGAAGCTCTACAACATAATAAATATTATTTTGCTCGCCCTCACTTCTGCCATAACCTGTCATGCTTTTAATCATTTATCCCTCTTAATTTTTATCCATTTTATACTATTTCTCTTCTATTTGTCAATTTACGTCAACTTATAGATTAAGACTTATTTAAATATAATAGAGAAGCTAAAAAGAGTAAATTTTTGGAATAATATGGAAGATTTTTTCTTATATTGGGAAAAGTTTTTCCCACACCTTATAATCAATTATTTTCCCACACTTAAACAAAAAACATATTTTTCTTTTATTTTAAGGGATATTATAATTATTTTGTGGCAAACAAAGATGTTTGGCACAACAATTGCATTACTACTTATAATAATTATGATATAGATAAAATTTGCCCCCAACACAATCTCCTTTAGTTAAAGACCAGATGAATGGAATATAACTAAAGGGGATTGTGGAAACAAAAATTAAATATCTTTTTATATCTTTCAAGTAAGATGTTATCCCATTTAGAGATGGCAAAGAGACTATCTATCATATACCTTCCGAACTATATTTTTCTGAAGGCGCGGATAGCAGTGGGATAAACAGAGAGGGAGAAGATATGAGAGGATCTTATAAAAAGGTATTAAAAAAGGGGGATAAATATATTATAACAAGCTTCAAGGCAAGGGGTCTATTACTCAATAAAGATAAGAGAATGCCTTTCTCTGCCTTAATATTTTTTCTCTTCTTATTTATTCTATTTATTCATTCTGTTTTTTATAATGGTCTCATTTTTGCGGCTGATACCTTTACTGTTAATAACTCTAATCAGATTGGTGCACAGGGCAGCGCGATAGTTAATGCCTATGTCCCATTTTTGAGTAGTGAATGCTCTGGAGGAAGCTGTGGGTCACATGGGGGAGAGGCATTATCTTCATGGCTCAATAATACCTTTTTTGACAGTCCTAATAAATTTGTTCCTTCTTTTGATAGTACTCCTGCAAGTGGCTATAGTATGAATACCCTGTTTGGAGTGGGTCAGGGATTACCAAGTGCATGGTTAAATGTTCTTAATACTACACCATATGCCCCATTAACAGTACCTGATAATCCTAAAAGAACTGAATGGGTAGACCAGATAGTAATTAAATATACTTCATCGGGAAACTTTGCCCAGAACTTCCGTAGTCAATTGACATTTGGTGATTCTATAGACTTCTCTAATGGAAACATCTATAGATCAAGTACATGTGCTGCTAATGTCGCACAGTGCAAGACAATTGTAGACCAGAGGATAGAGCAAGGTGATCAGGATATGGAGGGCACTGCTGGTAGTAAGGATATCAGGCAGGTGTTTCAGCAGGCATTTGCAGCTACAAGCGGTCCTAATACTACCTCAGATCCTTTAATAAATGAAGGCGCTGTTGTACGATTCGGGCAAAATATAGAGCAGAATGTAGAAGGATTCTTCTATTCATGCCTGAACTGTAATTTAAACAATGAGCATGCATTTTCAGTCCCTGAGAAACTGCTATTCCAGAACTGGCCTGTTGTTCCGACAATTACAAGTATAATCCATGGTAGTGCATCTACTCAGGCTAAATTGAATTAGAGCAGTAGAGCAGCAGAAAAACATTGTTTTTCTGCTGCTCTACAATGGAAATTTCTATACTGTCTATACTGTTTAACTTTAGATACTTTGTACGGAGAGATGAAGATGGCTATAAATATAATAATTGCAGGTGACTATAAGATGAGAGATTGTATGCCTTCTATGC
The DNA here is from genome assembly GCA_046753905.1 of Nitrospirota bacterium. Lineage (GTDB taxonomy): Bacteria > Nitrospirota > Nitrospiria > JBHHUU01 > JBHHUU01 > JBHHUU01. The sequence continues at coordinate 3,943 of JBHHUU010000003.1, forward strand.
TGAGTAATGATAGTGAGATAGTAATAATAGGAGAGGCATCGACAGGGGAGGAGGCAGTTGTATTGACCTGTGAACTGAAGCCTGACATTATACTGATTGATCTGGATATGCCTGATATGAATGGAATTACTGCCGCACATATTATCAGGGACAGATTTCCATGTGTCAGGGTATTATTTTTAACAGAGTGCGGGGAGGATGAAGAGTTCTTTGCATCTATGGAAACAGGTGCTATGGGATATATTGTAAAGAAGGTCAATATAAGTGAGCTTGTAAAGATAATAAAGTCTGTATATAGAGGGGATGTAATGGTGTCTCATTTTCTTGCCCGTCTTACTTTTAATTATAGAAAGGTAGTGGGGTTGTAATGAATCTAATTTTTATCATGGTAATGGGAATATTTCTGTTATTTAGACCGTATCCATTATTGGCTGCGGAGGATATAAGGGTAATAGACTCTGACCCCTATTCCATTACCATAGAACTTAATACATCAGATATGAAGATGGATAAGGAATCATATAATGACAGGATATATCATAAGATAAATATTAACAATTATGGATATATGAGAGAGGTTGGCTTGCCTCAGCTCCCTGTTAAGGGTCAATTGATAGGCATTCCATCTACAGGAGGGATAGAGATAGATGTAATATATTCTGACTATGACCTCCTGTCAGGATATAATATTTATCCTGCTCCTCAACGAATTATAGATAATGTTCAAGGGGTCAAACTTGATTTTACAATAGACGACAGGGCATATTCTACTGATGCCTTTTATCCAGATGAGATTGTATCCAGGGGATTTTCAGGCTTTATGAGAGATCAGAGGGTAATACAGTTGTTATTCTATCCTGTACAGTTCAATCCTGTCAGGCATGAGCTGAGATATTACAAGAGGATAGTTGTGAGGCTTACATTTGAGGGGTCTTTTTATAACAAGGAAGATACAAACCGCCATAAACAAGGGGAACCCGTATCAGGGAACAGAATAATAGCTGATAGAAAATCTGATACATACGAGTTATTGCTCAGATCTTCAATTTTAAACTATAACACTCTTGGAAGATAAGGTTAGTTTATGATAGCTATATTATCCTGTGTATTAATAACTTTTATTTTCTCTTTCTTTCCTTTATCTGTTGTGCCTGCTTCAGCCAGCGTGCAAGTAAAACTATATGTGAATGGAACTGGCATCTATGCAGTCAGAGGCAGTGATTTAGAGGAGATTGGAGTAACTATTCCTGTTGATTCTGGAAAGATCAGCCTTACACATCAGGGCGAGGATGTACCTATAAATATCACTGATAATGATATCGAAGGCGACTTTGAATCCAATGATTATATAGAATTTTATGCACCTGGTATTCCAAAGGATTCAAGACTATATGAATTTGTTAAGTCAGATATATACTGGCTTACAATAGGAGAAAAGGATGGGTTAAGGATGAATCAAAAGAATGCTAAACCCATCTTGAGACCCAGTCCTCCAACTTCTTTTAAGAAGACCATCCATGCAGAGGAGGATACCTCCTATCCGTATGAAATCCCTTTTGAAGATGGTAAAGACCACTGGTTCTGGGGAGAGAGGATAAATGCTGGTGATTCAAGGGATATCTCATTTATAGCAAATAACATTGCGGATGATAGAACAGATTGCACAATAAGGGTATCTCTCAAAGGGAGGACATCTATGGCTGATGTAGACCCTGATCATCATACCCAGGTCTATCTAAATGGAGATCTGATAGATGACAGTTATTGGGATGGGCAGACAGACTTCCTGCATGATAGGACTATATTATCAGAATGTAATCTAAAAGAGGGTGATAATCTGCTTCAGATCAGGTCAGCAGGAGATACAGGTGCAGGTGCAGATAGTATATATCTCAACTGGTTTGAGGTAGATTATTGGCATAAATATATCTCTGATAATAATATATTAGAGTTTAATATAGAACCCCCTGATCTGGATACTCCATGGATGAGGATTGAGGGTGCTGGTTTTAAAGGAGAGGATCTCCATATCTTTGACATTACAGACCCTGAAATGCCTATAAGGCTAACAGAGGTCTTTACTGTTACCCGTTTTTCAAATCCGAAGACAACAACCTTTTCTTTTCTATATCTTATTGATACAACAAGGAGATATATTGCATTAACTGAATCATCGCATAAGACACCAGGTATGGTTATTGATACACCTTCAAGGCTCATGGATACAGCGAATGGAGCAGACTATATTATTATTGCCTATGATGACTTCTATAACAGCATACTGCCGCTTGTTTCACACCGTGAAATTCAGGGGCTGCGGGTATTTGCTGCAAAGATTTCAGATGTATACGATGAATTCAGCTATGGACTCTCTGACCCCAAGGCTATAAAGGATTTCCTTTCCTATGCTTATAATAACTGGTCTCAGCCTGCCCCTCTCTATGTCCTCTTAGTGGGAGATGCCAATATAGACCATAAAGGTAATTTTGGTCCTGAAAGCAAAGATTACATACCTGCACATCTCTTTACTACCTATGATGATAAGAGGGCTCCTGATGATAATTGGTTTGCTGCCATTGCCGGTGATGACCCTCTGCCTGATATGCTTATTGGCAGACTGCCTGCTAAGACAGATGCTGAGACAGATATTATGGTAAAGAAAATAATTGACTATGAGACCTTATCAAAGGGTGACTGGAGTACGAATATACAATTTGTGGCAGATAATGTGAAGACAGATATGACTATAGGGCTAAAACCTGAATTGCCATCCACAGATATTATAATGGGCGGAAGTGATATCAGATTGGAGACTGCTGCTCTGCCTGAAGAGACATTTGAATCTCTATCTGAGGAACTTATCTCACTGCTTCCGTCTGAATTTAATAGATTAAAGGTCTATATGAGCAGGTACAATAATGATGGTGAGTCAGCAAGGGAAGATATCATCGCGAATATCAATAATGGCACTATCCTGACATCCTATGTAGGACATGGATCAATTGGTCTCTGGGCAGCCGAAAACATGTTTAGATTTTCAGATGTTAACCTCCTGAACAATAGTGATAGACTTACATTTATCACTACATTCAATTGTCTGAATGGTTATTTTATCTCACCCTTTGAAGGAACAGAGCAGGATGTCCCCATAGCAGAGGCATTTTTAAAGGCAGAGAATGGCGGTGCTGTTGCCGCATGGAGTGCAACATACCTGGGGTTTACTTCAGAGCACGATATCCTTGCCAGGGAGTTATTTAAGACTATATTCCAAGAGGGAAATACGATTATAGGAGCTGCGACAACAAGTGCAAAGATAACTGCTGTTTCAGAGAAGATGGTGGCAGTTGATAATATCTATAGTTTTGTGTTATTCGGGGATCCCGCCACTTCTCTGGCTATAGATCAGGTGATTATAGCAACATTGTCCCTTCCATCAGGCAAAGTAGGTGTGCCTTATTTTTCTTCCATTGAGGTATTGGGGGGTGATGCCCCATATAAATGGAAGGTGGCTGATGGTAAGATGCCTCCGGGTCTGTCATTAGAAGCAGCTACAGGGGTGATCTCTGGAACACCTGTTGAGTCAGGTGAGTTTGCAGTGGATATAATTGTGACAGATAATAGTTCTCCAATCTCAAGGGTTACTAAAAAAAAGATATCTTTAATGATTGCAGAAGAGGATAAAGCAGATTCAGGTGGAGGCGGAGGCGGCGGAGGATGTTTTATAGCAACGGCTGCGTATGGCTCATATATAGAGCCGCATGTGATGATTCTGAGGGAGTTCAGGGACAGGTACCTGTTGACCAATAATATTGGAAGGAAATTTGTCTTTTTATATTATAAATATAGTCCTCCAATCGCAGATATTATTGCAGGAAGCCCTTTATTGAGGTTTGCAGTCAGGATATTTCTTTTGCCATTGATAGTAGTAAGCCTCTTTCTTACAAAGACAACCACTCTTACAAAGATATCCCTGATGATTTTGTTTGTCTTCCTGTTTTTCTTTGCTGTTTTTCTCTGCAAAAAAGAAACAATCATGCCGACCAATCGGCACAAAATGGGATGAAAATTTATCACCTTCCCCTTTATCTTTATCCCCTTATAGGAGAGGGTTAGGGAATTTTTACTTGACTCCTCAAATTCTTGAACCCTGCCATAGTTTTTTGAGGTATAATTGCAATTAAAGATGGTAGTGTCTGTGAAAAAAATAGTGATTTTTTAAGTTTTTAGATGTGTCTTTTCTATATGATTTTTATCTTTTATTTATACAGAAAGGGAAATATTTTGGAATAAAAGAGAAAAATTTTTCCACTATAAAGAAAAACTTTTCCATTAGAAAGATGAGTTGACATGGTATTTTTTAAAGTCTCTCTTTTTTACAGGGATAAAACTTCTATATTATCCAATTATTTTAATAGATTAGAAAAAATGATTGTTTTTGATCTTTAATGGAATGGAAATTGCAAGTTTATATACTTAATAAACATCTAAAAACATTTAAAAACAAAAAGCCTTTTTTAATATTTCTTAATATTATTATGTATTTATTTAACAGAATAAGCGTTAGGGGAATAATACTGTTAGGGATATTGTTTTATGGGCTTTTAGGTTTCAATATAACAGCAGGTGCGATTTATTATCATACTGAGCCTCCTGATACAAGACTTGATCTGGGATCTGCACAGGGGACAGAAAAATCTGAAAAACCTAAGGTCATATCTGATGGAGGGGGACATGTATATGTAGTATGGGAGGATAAAAGAGATGGGAAAAGTGATATCTATTTCAATTACTCTCAAGATAACGGAGCAACATGGCAGAACCCTGATATAAGGATAGACCTTGGTGACAACCCCGGCAAATATAAGTCAAAGAATCCTGTTATAGCTATTACCAATAAAGAAGGGGAGTCTGTTACAGATAAAAGGTATGTATATATAGCGTGGGTGGAAAAGAGAGAGAAAAAGAAGGAAGGTATCTATCTTAACTATTCTCAAGATAACGGAGCAACATGGCAGAGTTCTGCAATAGAAATAAGCAGAGATAAGAAGCCTGCAAAATATTCTATCCCCTCGGTTTATGCCATTTCAGATGGTCATATCTATGTATTATGGCACTCCACAACAAAAGGAAAGTCTTATCTGTTCTTAAACTATTCAACTGATTATGGCGCTACATGGCAGCCAAATGCCATCAAGATAAACAGGTCTGGTTTTACCCAGCCACATGAGAGTGATGAGGCATATAATACTCATGGCGGCATACCGATAGCTGCATTTCCAAATGGCATGGTACATGTATTCTGGTCTCAGGATGTGAATGGCAAGGAACAGCTATTTTCAAACTATTCAATGGATTTTGGACTCACATGGCAGGGGACAGATATAAGGGTTGGGACAGGGACAGGTGATTCAAAACATGTTGCATTATATCACAGTCCTACAGATGGACATATATATGTAGTATATGAGGATAACAGGGATGGTGACTGGGGGGTATACCTCTCTCACTCTGATATGCATGGTATGCCGGGGACATGGAAACCTGATATCAGGATTGATGTAGGATATGGTGTTCAGGGGTCTCATTCTGCAAAACATCCGGCAATAGGAGGGACCAATTCTCATATCTATGTATCATGGCTTGATCTTGATAAGACAGTGCCGTCTAATGATAACCGTGATATATACTTTAATGTCTCTACCAATCATGGAGAGACAGGTTCATGGCTTGCTGCCAGCCTGAGATTGAATACAAGCCATCCAGCAGGCACATTTGATGCAGAGCCTTTACATTTAAGGGCAAATACAAGTGGAAGGGTATTTGTATGCTGGGAGGAGAAGCATGACAATAATGGGGTGGAGGGAGAAGAGATAAGGCTTAATTATTCTGATGATTATGGTTCTACATGGCTGTCTGCTGATATAAGGGTAAATAATCCCCCTCCTAATGCAACTAATAATGAGGCAGAGCATCACTTTTCATACCTTGATGACAGCGGTCTATTATCTTTTGTATGGGAGGATAACAGGAATGGAAAGATGGATATCTATTATAACAGGGCGATGGGAGGTACAGCAGTTGATACTGAGTCTCCAGTCACAACTGCCGTTCCGATCGGAGATATATATGGCGCTCAGTTGACAGTAGACTTAACAGCAACAGATAATAAAGATCCCATTCCAACTATATATTATACTACAGACGGGACAGACCCTACTGTTGGCGGTACTACCACTATATCAGGTCCAAGCCCTGTAACAGGTATACCAATAACAGTAACAGGTCTTACAATATTGAAGTTTTTTGCTGTAGACAGTTCAGGTAATAGCGAGACAATTAATACAGAGCAATATACAATAGACACAAGTTTTCCCACTACAACAGCCTCTCCACCAGGCAATAGGTATGGTTCAGCCCAGTCAGTGACACTCACGGCAAATGAACCAGCCACGATATACTATACTACAGACGGTACTACCCCGGCTGTAGGAGGTCCTACTACTACATCAGGTCCAAGTCCTGTAACAGGTATACCGATATCAGCAGAAGGCATTACACAATTAAAATTCTTTGCTATAGATATGGTAGGCAATAATGAGCCTATCAATACCGAGCAATATATAATAGATACGACTCCGCCTACTACTATAGCTGAACCTATTGGTACGAGAGTAGCGGATCCGACTGTGGGTGTCTTTGCTACGCCTATACATGTAAGGCTGATCCCTGATGAGGTGGCGACGACATATTATACCATTGACGGGAGTAATCCGACTACACAGTCCCCTGTCATGGGATTTGATATCCATATAACCGGTAACACACTATTAAAATTCTTTTCTGTGGATATTATTGGGAATCAGGAAGCGATAAAATCAGAGAACTATGTTATAGATACTATCCCGCCCGTATCTTCTGCCTCTGTTACTACCGGAACATATCGAAACCCTCAGACAGTCACATTATCTGTGACAGACAACTATGACCCTACACCTCTGATATTTTATACGACAGACGGGTCAGAACCAACAATGGCTTCTATTCTTTATACAGCCCCAATAACAATAAGCACAACTACTACCCTGAAGTTTTTTTCAATGGATATGGTGATGAACCATGAGACAACCAATACAGAGGTATATACCATATATCCTCTAACTGCTGCATCTCCTGTTGGAGGTATATATAGTACCACGCAGTATATAACCCTGACATCAGATCCTCCGTCAACGATATATTATACTACTGATGGCACAACTCCAGTGCCCGGCAACCCAAACACCACCTCAGGGATGAGCCCTGTTACCAATATTGCTATTGCATCGTCTCTGACCTTAAACTTTTTTGCGGTTGACAGTTATGGCAATACAGAGCCCCTGAAGAGTGAAACATATACCATTGACAATAATCCGCCCTATACTACTGCTTCGCCAGTAGGAGGTATATATACTGGTTCTCAGAGCGTGACACTTTCGGCAGTAGATGACACAGACCCTGCGCCAACTATATATTACAGCCTTGATGGGGTTGATCCTACAATAGGGGGTGCAAATACATATTCAGGCGCTAGCCCTGTACAGGGAATTACCATATCGTCCAATACGGTTTTAAAATTCTTTGCAGTTGATAACCTTGGTAATACAGAGGGGATTAAGAGAGAAGACTATACTATCCAGGTTCCTCCAAGTGTAGGGCATAGCTGGATATGGGCTATTGATGACGGAGCAAGACCGACCCCCAGGACACAGAGTGATGGGACACCTATAATTGTAAAGACAAATGGGACAGGTGCAAAGGATCCTATTCTTAGGCTGAGGATGGTAGAGTATGTGGATCAGGGTTTTACCAATGAGCCTATTACCCTTGTATATACGACTGACCCTACATGGTCAAGTAATTTCTTTATTGTTGGTGAACCAGGGTCTGCTCCTTCTGCCACCAATAAGTTCAGGTTCAGGAATTCTCAGTGGATTATTCATGAAGGAACAGCAGCATTTCCATCAATATTTTTTGATCCCATGATGTCAAATCTTACGATCTCTGGCATTGAGATAGAGAACTATCCTGCCCTCCATTCTGTAACAGGGGACAAGTATTATGAACACGATATCTCTTTAGAATATCTGGGGGATGAGACTGATACATACTATTTCAGAGGTGTGACAAGGGGGGAGTTGTGGTCATTCTCATCCATGCATGGTAACCAAGGACCTACTGTCTTTACAATTGCATCAGGTCAGTCTAAATATCTTACCTTTCCATTAGAATCGTTTGACACAGGATATATAGCAGATGGTTTAAGCCCTGATACCGGTTCGCCAGCAGCCAGTTATACATATAAGGTTGTATATACAGATGAAGGGGGAAGTGCTCCTGTAAATCCTAATGTATATATAAATAGTGTGAGCTATATTATGTCTGTAGATACAGGGGCAGCCGATCCTCTCCTTAGTGATGGTATCTATACAAATGGAGAACAATATACTTATACAATATCAGGCAGCACTCTTAATCTGGGATTAAATAATACATACTACTTTGATTTTGACGGCATAAAGCTTCCGCCTTCAGGGAACATAACAGGCCCTTCTATTGGTACAGACAGTGAACAGCATAACTGGATATGGGCGTATGATAATGCTGCTAATCCAAACCCGAGAACAAGTTATGAGAATGTCCCTATAACCGTTCAGAAGTTGGGAACAGGTATGGGTAGTCCAATCCTGAGGCTCAGAGTAATGGAGCATACTTTGAGTTCCCTTAATAATGTATCCTTATCTTTATATTATTCTACTGACCCGACGGGTCAAACAGGTCTTCGCGAGGTGGTAGACAGGACAGGGGTGCCACTGCCTGCTGATAAATTCCAGTTCATTGACTCAACCTTCCTCAGTCATGCCCAGTTATTAGATACAGCCTATCCTGCCGCAATGCCTGCGCTCCTTTTAGATCATATAGGTCAGTCTATTGCCGGGCTGCAGATAGAAGAGGGCGGTATGGTCTCAGGTTATAATGCGGGCGCAGATGAGTGGAGGGAGCATGACTTTGCTATCAAATATATAGGAGATGAGACAGCCGCATACTATTTCTTTGGGTCAAGCGGGGGTAATGTATGGACACCAGTAGACATAGGCGGAGGTGCAAGACTTGATACCCTTCAGTCCAGTCTTCCGATAGATCCGACCAATCTTGTAGCTTCAGCCCTTTCTACGGTTGCAGAGATAGACCTGTCCTGGATAGATAATTCAAGCAATGAGGTCGGCTTTAAGATAGAGAGGAAGATAGGGGCAGGCGGCGCTTATACAGAGATAGCCACAGTTGGTGTAGGCGCTGTCGCATATAATGATACAGGTCTATTACCAAATACAACATATTACTACAGAGTAAGGGCATACAATATCAATGGAAACTCCAATTATTCAAATGAGGTTTTTGCGATAACCCCTGAGGTTAATGCACCTGGTAATCTTACAGCTACCCCTCTATCTACCAGTCAAATAGACCTTTTATGGTCGGATAATTCTGCAAATGAGACAGAGTTTGTAGTGCAGCGGGCACTCACTCAGGGTGCATACAGCGATATAGCAATCCTTCCTGCAGGCAGTACCTCTTACAGCGATACGGGTCTTTCTGCAGACACAGAATATTTTTACAGGGTAATGGCACGTATTACTGGCGGGACTAATTCTGCATGGTCTAATGAGGTAAATGTAAGGACACTGCCACTTCCTCCTGCTGCACCGACATCTCTCTCTGTTACAGTAGTATCAGAGTCAAGGATAGACCTTTCATGGATAGATAACGCTGCAAATGAGAGCGGTTTTAAGATAGAGAGAAAGATAGGGGCAGGTGGTACTTATGCAGAGATAGACCTTATAGGAGGCAATTTTACTAATTATAATGATACAGGACTTGTTCCAAATACCACATATTATTATCGTATCAGGGCAACAAATGCAGGCGGAGACTCAGCATACTCAAATGAGGCGTCTGGCACTACAGTTATTATAACACCTCCTAACAGTCTATCAGCAACTGCTGTATCAAGCAGTCAGGTAGACCTAACATGGACAGACCTGTCAGCAAATGAGACAGGTTATAAGATTGAGAGAAAGACAGGCGCGGCAGGTACTTATGCACAGATTGCAACTGTTGGACAGGATATAACTCAGTTTACAGATGCAGGACTCATAGATGGCATATCATACTATTACAGGGTAAGGGGGTATAATGCACAGGCCGATTCAGGATATTCAAATGAGGCGAATGTAGTCACACCATTAAATCCACCTGATAATCTTACTGCATCAACCCTTTCTAATGACCAGATATACCTTATGTGGACAGATAATTCTTCAAGTGAGACAGGTTACGAGATAGAGAGAAAAACAGGAGTCGCCGGGACTTATGCACTTGTCGCAACTCTTGCTGCAAATGTTAACACATATACTGACAGCGGGCTTAATGAAATAACTGGATACTATTACAGGATAAAGGCGGTAAACAGTGTTACTGGGTCTCCTTATTCTAATGAAGTGAATGCCACTACCATGCTTAATCCACCCACAGGCGTGACAGCCACTCCTGTATCAGGGAGTCAGATAGATATGACATGGATAGATAATTCCTCAAGTGAGACAGGCTATAAGATAGAAAGAAAGCAGGGTGTCTCAGGAACTTATACCCAGATTGCTACAACAGGGGCAGATACAGTCACATATAATGATACAGGATTGAGTGAGGCAGCAACTTATTATTACAGGGTCAGAGCGTATGATTTAATCGGTGATTCTCCGTATTCAGGTGAAATATCCACTGTTACCCTGTTAAATGCTCCTGGTGGATTGGCTGCTGCAACTGTCTCTGCAAGTGAAATAGACCTGACATGGACAGATAATTCAGGATTTGAAGATGGCTTTAAGATAGAGCGAAAACAGGGAGCAAATGGCACTTATGCCGAAATAGCATCACTCCCTGCAGGAACAATATCATATAATGACACAGGTCTTACTGACAGCACTACATACTATTATCGTGTATGGGCATACAGCAATACATATCCTGCATCACAAAGGTCAAATGAGGCATCAACTACAACATTAGCCCTGCCTCCAGCCGCACCTTCAGGACTATCCTCTACAGCAGTATCAAATAACCTGATAGACCTTGCATGGACAGATAATTCAGGCAATGAGAGCGGTTTTAAGATAGAGAGGAAGCAAGGCATCTCAGGGACATATACTCAGATAGCTCTGACAGCAGCAGATGTTACGACATTCAGTGATACTGGACTTAATGAGGATACAGACTATTATTACAGGATAAGGGCTACTAATCAGGCAGGTGATTCAGGGTATTCCAATGAATTATCTGCATTGACCCTGTTAAATCCTCCCGCCTCTCTGACAGGCTCTGCTCCATCTGATAGCCAGATCAGCCTGAGCTGGGTAGATAATTCTTTGAAAGAGACAGGATACAAGGTTGAGAGAAAGATTGGTATAGGAGGGACTTATGCAGAGATAGCAGATATACCTGCAGATTCCAGTAGTTACAATGATACCAGTCTGACAGAATTTACTACCTATTATTACAGGACAAAGGCATATAATGCCACACCAAATAGCTCCTCATATACTGAGACATCCATTACAACACTGTTGAAGTTTCCGACAGTATTAACTGCTGTTTCACAATCAGAAAGCCAGATAGACCTGACATGGATAGATAATTCAGCAAATGAGAGCAATTATCAGGTGGAAAGGAAAGAGGGAGTCTCAGGTCTATATGCCGCTATCGCCACCCTTCCACTTGGTACGGTATCATATAGTGATACAGGGTTGACAGACGGCACAAGATATTATTATAGGGTAAGGGCTGTTAATGGGGCTGTTGTTTCTCTGTATTCCAATGAAGATTCAGCAGTAACTGTATTAAGCGCGCCGGGCAGTCTCTCATCTTCACCTGTATCACCCAGTCAGATTACCCTGACATGGGCAGACAATTCCTCTTCTGAGCAGGGTTTTAAGATAGAACGTAAAACAGGTATTAGCGGAACATATTCTCAGGTCGCTACTGTTTCGGCAAATACAATCACATATACTGATACAGGTCTTATTGATGGTACTACCTACTATTATAAAATCAGGGCAGCAAATTCAGAGGGTGATTCTTTATATTCTAATGAGACATCTGCTATAACACCGCTTGGTCCTCCGACAGGGGCGTCTGCATCTGCTATATCAGGGAGTCAGATAGATATAACATGGGTGGATAATTCAGCGACTGAGTCAGGTTACAGGATAGAGAGAAAAATCGGTGCAGGCGGGCAATATACAGAGATAGGAACAGTTGGTGCAGATATTATATCGTATAGTGATACAGGACTAACCGATGGATTGGTATATTACTATCAGGTAAGGGCATATAGTGCTGCGGCAGGTTATTCAGCGTACTCAAATGAGGCATCTGCTATAACCCCAATAGCACCCCCGACGAGTCTTAATGCCACTGTCATATCAACCAGCCAGATTGATCTGACATGGATAGATAATTCTGCATCTGAGGATGGCTTTAAGATAGAGAGAAAGCAAGGTGTATCAGGGACATATATACAGCTTCCGTCAGTAATATTGGCAGATGCCACTGCATATAGCGATACGGGTCTTACTGATGGGACAAACTATTATTATAGGATCAGGGCAACAAACAGCAACGGGGACTCAACATATTCCAATGAGGTATCAGTATGGACACCATTAAACCCTCCTACGGGATTGATAGCCACCACACAGTCAGAGAGTGCGATAAAGATTGACTGGAGCGATCAATCTGCTGCTGAGACAGGGTTTAAGATAGAGAGAAAAGTTGGAGTATCTGGCACATACACAGAGATAGCCACGGTTGGGGCAGGGATTACTACCTATACAAATTCTGGATTGAGTGAGTTTACGACATACTATTACAGGGTAAGGGCGACTAATTCAGGCGGTGATTCTCTATATTCAAATGAGACATCCGCAGTAACAAAATTGAATCCTCCATCATCGTTAATCATTCAGGTGGCTTCAAGCAGTCGGCTTGACCTCTCCTGGACAGATAACTCACTGGCAGAGACAGGATTCAGCATAGAGAGGAAGACCGATCAGTCTGGGTATAGTGTAATTGCATCACCCGGACAGAACACAACTGTATATAATGATACAGGGGTAACTGATGGAGTGAGATATTATTACAGGGTAAAGGCTGTAGCCAGCGGTGAGGACTCTTTCTATTCAAATGAGGCATCCGCAATTACCCCATTGAATCCGCCAAGCGGATTGGCTGCATCTGCTGTATCAAACAATCAGATTGACCTTACATGGACAGATAATTCATCAGGCGAAACAGGATATACTATAGAACAGAAAACAGGCTCATCCGGTTCATATAGTGTAATATCACAGGTTGGTGCAGGGGCTACATCATATAATGTAACAGGTCTTGTTGACGGGATTATTTACTATTATCGTCTAAAGGCAGCTAATTCATTGACTGAGTCTCTTTATTCTAATGAGTCACTTGCAATGACGCCACTGATACCGCCGTCTAATCTTAGTGCATCATCTACATCAAATACGAGCATTACTCTTACATGGCTGGATAATACACCATCAGAGACAGGTTATAAGATAGAGAGAAAGACAGGCGCTGGTGGCACTTATGCAGAGATAGCGATAACTGGAGCTAATGCTGTAACATATTTAGATACAGGACTCACAGGCAATACTGCATATTATTACCGTATCAGGGCGACCAATGCAGGTGGAGACTCACAGTATTCAAACGAGGCATCAGCAACCACTTCACTGTTTGCACCATCTAACCTCACTGCTGCGACACTCTCTCCAAGCCAGATTCGTCTTGATTGGAGTGATAATTCTATTGATGAGACAGGATTCAGGATAGAGAGAAAAATAGGCTCAGGCGGTACATACACAGAGATAGCCACAGTAGGCACAAATATTACGATGTATGATGATAGTGGACTGACAGATAGCACCCAGTACTATTATCGGGTGAGGGCGTATGATATTAATGGAAACTCATCCTATTCAAACGAGGCAAATGCTGTCACATATCCCCTGCCCCCTGCTGGTCCGAGTGGTCTGAATACTCAGGTTATCTCTTCATCAGAGATCATGGTGACATGGACAGACAACTCTAACAATGAGGATGGATTCAGGATAGAGAGGAGTACTGATGGTGTTAATTATCAGCAGATAGCCACAGTGGGAGTAGGAGCTACATCATATAACGATACAGGACTCTCTCCAAATACTACATATTACTACAGGGTGAGTGCATATAATACAGGAGGCGGTTCAGGATATTCAAACACGTCATCTAATTCCACCCTTATCCTTGATATACCATCCGGCCTTAGTGCAGCAACTATATCAGACAGCGAAATAGACCTGACCTGGTCTGACAATTCATCAGGCGAGACAGGATTTATTATTGAAAGGAGTCTGGATGGAGTCAGCTTTGTCCAGATAGCCGCTGTAGGACAAAATATTACATCCTATAATAATATTGGTCTGTCACCAAACACAACATACTATTATCGTGTAAAGGCATATAATGGGACAGGGGTATCTCCCTATTCTAATACAGCCTCTAATACTACCTATATCGTAAATCCGCCTTCAGCCCTTTCAGCAGCAGCGATCTCAGGGAGTCAGATCGATCTTGTGTGGACAGATAACTCCAACAATGAGGATGGGTTCAGGATAGAGAGGAAGACTGGAGTCTCTGGCATATATGCAGAGATAACTACTGTTGGACCGGGTCTTACATCATATAGTGATACTGGATTATCAGCAGGGACAACATACTATTATAGGGTGCGTGCCTATAACATCTCAGGCAATTCTATATATTCAAATGAGGCAAATGCTATGACTACGCCCCCTCCGCCATCTGCACCGGGCGGACTAATAGCAGCAGGCATATCAAGCACACGTATAGGTCTAAACTGGACAGACAACTCAAATAATGAGACAGGATTCAGGATAGAGAGGAGGACTGGAGCTGCTCCATATCAGGAGATAGCCACAGTATCAGCAGATATTACATCATACAATGACACAGGATTGACAGCAAATACCGTATATTATTATCAGATAAGGGCATATAACGCAGGAGGGAACTCGGGATACTCAAATGAGGCATCCACAGCAACACTTGTTGTAAATCCACCGAGCGGATTAACAGCTAATCCTGTATCTATAGATAGCATAGGTCTAAACTGGACAGATAATTCAAATAATGAAACAGGATTCAAAATAGAGAGAAAAACAGGCGTTGGCGGGACATACTCCCTAATCAACACAGTTGGACAGAATATAACAGCATATAATGATACAGGGCTTCTCCCTGATACCACCTATTATTATCGTGTAGCTGCGACCAATATAGTTGGTGATTCGCCATATTCAAATGAAGATAGTGCCCTTACAAAATTATCACTTCCGAGTGGATTGAGTGCGGTAACATTATCTACAAATGATATACAGCTTACATGGACAGACAACTCACAGGAAGAGTTATTCTACATTGAACGTAGAGAAGGAAACGTAGGCAGTTTTACGCAGATAGACTCGGTTGGAGCAGGTACAACAACATACCTTGACAGCGGATTAATAGATGGGAAGGATTATAACTATCGGGTAAGGGGATATAAGAGTGCGAACAATAATTACTCAGGATATTCTAATATAGCAGTTTCATCTACATTTTTAGAGACACCTGCAAACCTGAATGCAGCAGCGACAGGCAGCGCACAGCTAAGACTTACATGGATAGATAACTCTGTATCAGAGGATGGATACGAGATTATAAGAAAAGAGGGTATTGGAGGGACATATACACAGATAGCAGTGACAGGACCTAGTGCTGCCCTATATGATGATACAGGTTTATTAGAGGACAGGGTCTACTATTATCAGGTAAGGGCGTATAATAGCACAGGAAACTCGCCATATTCAAATGAGGCGTCTGCACTGACACTGCTGATAAAACCAACAAATCTGACCTCACAGGTCATTTCGGGCACAGAGGTTCGTATTGATTGGGTTGATAATTCCAACAGAGAGGATGGGTACAGGATTGAGAGACAGGATGGTGCAGGCGGCACTTATGCAGAGATTGCAGTAGTTGGAGCAGGAGTTATAACCTATAATGATACAGGACTTACTGAGGATATGACCTATTACTACAGGGTAAGGGCATATAATAATACCAATAGCAATTATTCCCAGTATTCAGGTGGGACTATTGCCACTACACTTCCGCCGCCGCCATCAGCGCCGACATCGTTGAATATTACCTCAGTCTCCCATAACCAGATAGGATTGAACTGGACTGATAACTCTGCTAATGAAGATAAGTTCAAGATAGAGCGCAAGACAGGTATTGGCGGGACATATATAGAGATTGCTATAGTAGGAGCAGGTATGACATCATATACTGACGGTGGGCTTAATGAGCTTACGACCTATTACTACAGAGTGAGGGCAGCAAACACAGGGGGAGATTCGGGTTATTCTAATGAGGTAAATGCTACAACAGATATGAATTTACCCTCTAATCTGACTGCGTCTGTTCTCTCGGACAGCAGCATCTCCTTGAACTGGACAGATACTAATTCAGAGATTAGCTACTATATAGAGAGGAGCACAGATGGGCAGAATTATACCCAGATAGCAACAGTCGGAGCAGATATTACTGTTTATACTGATACAGGCTTGAATGAGTATACCACCTATTACTATAGGGTTAGGGGATATGACGGGTCAGTCTACTCTGCATATTCTAACTCTGCATCTGCTGCTACATTACTAAAAGCTCCTTCTGGACTTAATGCAGTTGCTCAATCTGATAGTATAATCCAACTTACATGGACTGATAATTCAGGGGTTGAGGATGGTTATAAGATTGAGAGAAGTTTAGATGGTGTTCAGTATACCCAGATAGCTACAGGGATAACTACAGGAGCCTATACAGATACAGGGTTGTCTGATGGCACACAATACTATTATCGGGTAAGGGCATATAAGGGCACAGACAACTCAGGATATTCAAATGCAGCCAATGAAACCACACCGATGATTGCACCAACAGGACTAAATGCCGTCGCATCCTCATCATATCAGATTGATCTCTCATGGACAGATAATTCAAATAATGAGACAGGATTCAAGATAGAGCGTAAGGTCGGGACTGGCGGGACATATTCTCTGCTAACTACTGTTGGCACTGATATTACCTCATATAGTGATACTGGTCTTACACCTGAGACCACCTATTATTACAGGATAAGGGGGTATAATTCAAATCTTGGCATTCAATCCTTTAATTCAAATGATGCATCAGCAGTAACCTTTCTCACACCTCCTAGTGGATTGACAGCTACTGCGCAATCAACCTCCCAGATAGTTCTGTCATGGACAGATAATACTGCACTTGAGGATGGCTTTAAGATAGAGAGAAGTCTCAGCAGTGGAGGTCCATATAGTGAGATCGCCGCAGTAGGGGTCAATACCGCCTCATATAGTGATACTGGTCTTATTGATGGCACACAATATTACTACAGAGTAAGGGCATATAAAGGGGCAGAAAATTCATCACCTTCAAATCCTGAGAATGCAGTAACAGCACTTGCAGCACCGACAGGACTTAGTGCCGCATCTGTATCAAACAGTCAGATAGACCTGATATGGACAGACACATCCTCGTCAGAGACAGGATTCAAGATAGAGAGAAAGACAGGGGCTACAGGAGTCTACATACAGATAGCACTTATAAGTAGTCCTGATATTACATCTTATAGTGATACAGGACTTACTGATGGAACGAGATACTATTATAGGGTGAAGAGCACTAATGGTATAGCAGGAGACTCGGGCTATTCAAATGAGGCAAATGCAGTAACAGGATTGAATTCACCGACAGGACTTAGTGCCGCATCTGTATCAAGCAGTCAGATAGACCTGACATGGACAGACACATCCTCGTCAGAGATAGGATTCAAGATAGAGAGAAAGACAGGGGCAGGAGGCGCTTATGCACAAATCGCCCTCACAGCATCGGGGATTACCTCATATAGTGATACAGGACTGACTGATGGGACAAGATACTATTACAGATTGAGGACGACTAATAGTATAGCAGGAGACTCGGGCTATTCAAATGAGGCAAATGCAGTAACAGGATTGAATTTACCGACAGGGCTTAATGCCGCATCAGTATCAAGCAGTCAGATAGACCTGACATGGACAGACACATCCTCGTCAGAGACAGGGTTTAAGATAGAGAGAAAGACAGGGGCAGGAGGCGCTTATGCACAGATTACATTAACAGGCGCTGATATTACATCTTATAGTGATACAGGTCTTACTCAGGGAACTCTATATTATTACAGGGTCAGGGCGTCAAATAATGATGGCGACTCAGCTTATTCAAATGAGACATCTGCACAGACATATAGTGCCCCTGTACTATCATTCTCATCTGAATTTGGATATGAAACCCTTGATGGTATTCATCCGAATATAGGGGATATATCAACCTCGTTTACATATAAAATTATCTATACTGATGCTGATGGACAACAGCCGGGAGGACTTAAGGTATATATATTAAAGGATGGAGCCCTTTTAGATGCAAATGGATATCAGATGATAAAGGATGATCCAGGCACAAATTATCAGAATGGTGTGCAATATAAATATACCACAACACTCCCTGCTGGAGATGTGTATGCCTACTATTTTTATGCAAGTGATGGGATGGATACAGTCAGATATCCTGCGGCAGGGTCATTTAGTGGTCCTCAGGTAGCGCCTGTTCTTGCAGAATTAAGATTTTCTAATGAATCTGGATATAATAATGATCCAGATATTAACAATAAAGGCATTGAACCAAATACAGGAAATACAGCAACAGCATTTGCATATAAGCTCGAATATGGAGACAGCCAGAACAGGGAACCGCTCTCATTAAGGATACACTTAGACGGTGATACAATAGGGAAACCTCTTGCCCTTGATACCTATGCAGCAACGGCATTAAAGAACGGAGTGTATACAGATTATGAACAATACTATTATATGTTGACACTGGGAGAGGGCACTAACCATACCTATTATTTCAGCCTCTTTGACGGTCAGTATGAAGTTAGACTGCCGTCATCAGGTATATTAAACGGACCTGCTGTCAGCCCTGCTGCAAACTCTGCTCCTCTCCTGAATTATGCGCAGGAATCTCCATATAACGGGTCTGCCGGAGTCTCTCCCAATACAGGGTCAACAGCCACGCTATTTACCTTTAAGGTTATATATAATGATTCGGACTTTAATAATCTTCCAACCTATGTAAAGGTGCATATAGATGGAGATGTAGAGGGTGTTAATATGACTCTTGATAATAGTGCATCATCAGCACTCAGGGATGGAAATCCATTTAATGGCGAGCAATATTATTTCCGTACCAGTCTTAACTTTGGATCGCATAACTTCTACTTTTCTGCATCAGACGGACAGAATAGAGTTGAGATGCCGCTTAGTGGAACAATCAATGGACCAAATGTTACATCTGTAGCCTCTGCCACTACATTATCCCTCTCATATTCCCCTGACCCTGGTTATAATGGAGTAGATGGAGCAGATCCTAATATCGGTGATTCAACCTCATACTTTACCTATAAAGTTGTATATACGAGTAATACAAATAATCCTCCTGCTGTCTTAAAAGTCAATTTAGATGGGGATATGATTGGGGTTCCAATGAAACCTGATACCCTTGCCGGAGATCCAACACTTAAAGATGGCAATTATCAGAATGGCGAACAATATTATTATGTAACAAAACTGGCTCAGGGATCTCATACTTACTATTTTAGTGCATCTGATGGAATAGAATCGGCTGATCTTCCTGCACAGGATGTAAGAAGCGGTCCGGAAGTGGGTAATACAATACAGGGTTCTGTTACTACAAATCCTGTTACTGACAGTACAGTTGCCACAAAACCCTCAAATGAGGTATCAGTGACATTTACACAGATCACATCGAGCGGTACAACCGCTGCATATCGTCAAACAGCTAACAAACCTCCTGCACCGACTGGTTATAAGATCAATAATAATGCCTACTATGATATAAGTACTACTGCAACCTTTTCTGGCAAGGCAGAGGTATGCATTAACTACTCACAGGATCAGCTTGCTGGTATAGGAGAATCCAGCCTGAGATTATTCCATTACAGCAGTGTTACAAATAAATGGGAGGATATAACTACATCCCTTGATACTGTTCATAACATAATATGTGGTCTGACCACAGGTTTTTCTACCTATGGATTTGGCGGCAAGACTCCGACACTTGTTACATTGACCTCATTTGCTGCTGAAGTCGCAGATAATAATATAATACTCAGATGGACAACTGCCTCAGAACATGATAATGAAGGTTTTAATATTTACAGGAAAACATCTGCTGATGGACCTTTAATGAGGCTTAACAGTTCATTAATCCCTTCCAAAGGTGGATTGACAAGCAGCAGTGAATATTACTTTACGGATACAACAGCAGAGAGAGGAAAAACATACTATTATCGGATAGAAGATATAGACATACATGGAATAGCCACACTCCAGAGCATGATATCAGTCACTAATATTATAGATGATGCTGTAGAGATATTGCCAGTCAGGGATGACATGAAAGAGGATCGCACTATTTCGGATATAGATGATACAGATATGGTTGTTCAAAATGAGGTTCAGATACCAGCAGCAGATAGAGAAGAAGATAGGATTGTCTACTATGATATATCGAGCGATGAGGAGACAGAAGGAGCAGATGCAGAAAAAGAAAAGAGAATAGATGATGATATCCTCAGGAGATATCTATTTGAGGTGGAGAGAGATAAGGAATCTATAAAATTAGTATGGAAATCCTCTGACAGAGATGAAATAGGGTTTAATATATTAAGAAGTAATAATGAGGATGGCACATACATAAGAATCAACCCTTCGGTTATCTCTTTAGACACGGATATGATGATTGAGAAAGGGCAGATAATAGACTATACATATTCTGACACTGATATTCTACATGGAGACAGTTATTATTATAAACTGGAGATAATCGTTAATAATGGTGATACAATACATATTGGACCGATACCTGTAAAGGCGGCTGAGACAAAACGTAACTATTCAGCTAATACAGAGTGAGGGGTGGAAAAGAATTTATAGCGTCACCTTAGTGTTTAGCTCTCACTACTCATAGAGACCTGTTCAGAAATGATGCTGTTGTATCTGAATAAACCTATTATAATCATACGCATTATAAAGTCTTTGGAACCCCTTGCTCTGTATTAGCTGAATAGTTACGACAAAGCATTTGGAATCGCACTATATTGATGTTAGAAAAAGCCAACACTAATCATTGTTAATCGCCTATTCTTCTTGCCTCATACCCTGAATACGTTAATACCTCTTCTCCATCAGCCATAATTATTCTAATAGTTTCGCCCTTATTGCTGCCTATTCCTGCGACTATTGCTTCACTGTCGGACAAAGTCAGGAGGGGTAAGCTCGTTTTTCCTCTTGAACCTACTTCGTAATCCAGAAACAAAAGTCCATCCTTTTGTAAGAGAGTAACATCTCCTATAGGAAAAAGTTCATCCTGATTAGTGACCTTATAAGTTCCAAGACGGGCAAGCCATGAATTAGGGATAGGGCGCATGTTGATTTTTTCTCCGAAGAGGTATCGCTTCCCCTTGATGTTTAATATTATAACTCTCCGACCTGAAATCTCCTGAATGGAAACCTCCACATCTTTTATCTGACTCACAGGAAAAAGTCCGAAAAGAATCGGTTTTATCGTAAATCGCCCATCCCCAACAGGCAGCAATTGGAAACTCTTATTGTTGAAAGATGCAAAAAGTTTTGATTTTTTCAAATAAACTGTAGCGAGCCCGGTTTCTGTACTGTAAGTCCCTTCGAATCCTCTCAGTTTTTTTATCGGCAGGATAACAACAGAGGGATAATCTCTTTCTGGTTCAGTCTTCTTTTTTATTCCTGTTTGTGTCTCAATAGCCACATTCAAGATATCTTCTGCAATTTCTTGCACTGCTGGAAAACCAGTTGACGAATTGGCAAGCACCGCCACACCAAGTTTATGCTCCGGCAGTATAGCAAGATAGCTTGTGAAAGTAAGGGTTTGTCCACCATGATAGGCTATCCTTGTACCGATATCGTCAAGGAACCATCCCAATCCGACCTTGAAATCAAAGTCAAGCGGGACATCGTTATTCTGAGGGGTTAGCATATCTGTTATGGTTTCACTATTTAACACCCTCGTATCTTCAACCATACCCTCTGAGAGTATCACTTGCATGAAGCCTGCTAAATCTATTACATTAGAATAGAGTGAGCTTGCAGGAATATCCCTTAGTGGCGGTTCGTCATACTCTATACCCTTATTGTAACCCTTTGCTAATAGCTTTTCATTTCGTTTTTCTTCTGCAAAAGAGGAATGAACCATACCAAATGGTTGTAGCACAGACTCATCCATATAAGAGGTGAACTCGCGGTTGCTGACCTTTTCTACCATCTGCCCAAGAAGTGTTACACCAATGTTGGAATATGAAAAGATAAGATCAGGCGGGAAAGAGGTATGTTCATCCTTGAGCATGCCTGCAATCCTTGTAAAAGCACGGGGGTCATTAGTCCATAACCCCTTATAAAGATTAGCGGGCAGACCAGAGTGGTGGGTCATGATATTTCTGGGGGTTATATGACCAGCATTTGAAAAACGTGTTTTAATGGAAAATTCGGGTAGATAATCTTTCAGAGGCTTATCTATATCTATTTTACCAGCTTCTGCAAGCTGCATGACAGCAACTGCTGTAAAAAGTTTGGAAATTGAACCTACACGGTATACTGTTTCAGGAGTTGCCTTTACTTTCTCCTTAATGTCTGCATAACCAAACCCCTCTGCAAAGATAAGATGATTTTCGTCAACTAAGGCGATGCTCAAACCTGGCACATCATACTTTTTCATCTCTTTCTTAATCAGCCATGAGGCATAACGACGAGTATATTCATAACCGTCATTTTTTATAGCCAACGGTCTTACCGGCATAGTAGAACACCCGACAACTGCAAAAATCTGTATTGCTGCAATAATACAGATGATAACTGCTGTTTTGTTTTTTGCTATATTGCTTCTCAAAATCATAACACCTCCCATTCATATATACTATCCACACACAATAAACCTTATAAATTAACTTAATTAGTAATTATTCGGCTATTACAGGGTGAGGGTTTCTTCTTACATTTGATCCTGTTTATGCTATTATATACGAAAAAATAATAAAAAGATTCAGGATTTTTCTGTTTGTCAGTGAAAATAATATTTAACAAGAATACTCGCCAATTACACCATGCACCATGACCAAGAATGGCAACAGCAAAATTAGATTTAACAGAGGATTTCGTGATGGCTGCATCAGACAAAGATGGACTGAAGATGAGATGCAAAATGTGATAGTTATTTTTTTACAGATTTATTTGCCAAAATACAATCAGCACAACTTGATTATTGGTAAATTAGTAAATTAGGTGTTAAAAATAATTTGACAATGAGAATATTATCTTGTACCATATTATTTTATAATAATGATATTTTTAAACTCTGACTAATTTTTTGCTTGACTTAATCTGACTGAAAAAATCAATAGACATCTGCAAAATAGCCGAAAATGTCATTCTGAGTGCAGCGAAGAATCTGTTTTTAAGCTAACATATAATGACAAAATGGACATATTATCTATTTTGCAGATATCTAAGAGATCAAATATAAGGAGGTGAACTTATTAAATTGATAATCAAGAGAGATGATTGACTTAGGCAAAGTCTGTATAACATAATGTTAAAGCTTTATTTAAGTAAGATAGTAAGATTCTATACTTTTTTATAAAAGTTGACGCATTTCATAACTTAAGAGGGAATAGTTTTGAAAAAAATAATTTTTATTCTCTTAAGTCTACTAGGATTAATCACAACTGATTTCTCTGTCTCCTTTGCTGCTGGTTTTGCTATTAATGTCCATGGTGCAAAGCCTTCTGGAATGAGTGAGGCATTTGCAGCGAGAGCTGATGATCCTTCTACTATATTTTATAATCCTGCAGGTATAAATCAATTAAAAGGAACAAATCTATCCTTAGAAACAACAGTTATTCTTCCTAATGTAGAGTTTAATTCAGATATAGGGAATAATTCTGAACAGGATAGACAGGCATTCTTTCCATCTACTCTCTATATCACTCACCAGATAGATAATAGATTCAGTGCAGGACTTGGTATCTTCAGTCCATTTGGTCTCGGGACAAAGTGGCCTAAAGACTGGGAGGGCAGGTTTATGCTAACTCTCTCAGAGATAAAGACGATATTTATCAATCCTGCCTTGTCATGGCAGATAACCCCTGATCTGTCTGTGGCAGGTGGATTTGATTATGTATTTACAGATGTGAGAATAGAGAGACAGATAAACATGGAACTCTATGGAGGAGCTCCTTCCTCAGAGGGAGATATAAGCCTTAAAGGGAATGACACAGGCTCAGGTTATAATCTGGGTCTGTTATATCGTATAGATCCAGATTTAAATGTAGGGCTGACATATAGAAGCCCTGTTAAATTAGAGGTCAATGACGGAGATGCTGATTTTACTGTTCCTGCGGGTTTTGAATCAACTTTCTCTGACAGCAAAATAAAGACAGATATCACGCTTCCACCGACAATAATATTGGGGATGATATTCTCTTCTATGTTAAAGGATCTTGCACTTGAGTTTGATCTTACGTGGACAGGATGGTCAAAAATAGATAGACTGGCAGTAGAATTTTTAGATAATAACTTGCCAACTGATATAACAGAATTAAACTGGGATGATGTCTTTTCTTATAGGTTTGGAGGGGAGTATAGATGGAGTGAATCTATTCTGTTGAGAGGCGGATATGCCTTTGAGAAATCTCCCATGCCGGAAGATAAATATACCCCGGCAATATTGCCTGATGGAGACAGGCATATTATCTCATTCGGAGGAGGTTATGACCATAATAATGGGTTCGGCATTGATCTCTTTTATCAGATTATTCTGATTAAGGGTGATAAGAATAATAATGTCGGCTCGGAATTGAAATCAACTAATGTTGCAGATGCAAGGGCAAATGGAGAGTATAAAACAACAGTAAATTTGGCGGGGATAGGGGTTAAATATCATTTTTAAAGAAATTTAGAATAAAAGGGGGCAGAAAGATGAATAATCAACAGTTATTTGTAGAGATATCTTTACCATATCCAAAAGGTACAAAAATTGTAAAGGAGATAGTTGAACTGAATGAAAATATCCTGTCGTTTAAGATGAAGGAAGATGAGGGCTATTTGCTTCCAGGCACACCTTTGCGGAATCTTACAATTCAAAGAAATGGATATAAAAAACATATAGATTCCGCTGTAGTAATTTATGCGGATAGGTTAGAAGAATATGGAGAGTATAATATCAGTACTCAATTTGAATCTCCCATGACTATCCCAGAATATCCTATTAAAGAGACTGACAATGGGGATAGACGAGAATATATCAGAATAATCAGAGAACTCCCCATTAAAATAAAACTTAGAGATCCCCTGAAAAAAAAGATGGTCTCTGTAGATGGTAATATTATTACATTATCTTATACTGGTATTTCTTTTTCTACTTACCAATCTCTTCCACACTCTATCTCACATATTAGAGTAGAGATTCCTCTCCCCCCTCCGTTTTTACCAGTAAGATCCAGAGCAAAAATTGTATGGAGAGATAAAGATAAACTATCTTATGGAGCAGAGTTTAAAAGAGAAGAACTGTCTCTACTGGAATTAGAAAGATTTTTATCTACCATTTCCAGAACTCAAAAAATAGATAGAAGGAATACCACTGATGAAAGGAGAAGTGTTATTGAAAAAACAAAAGCAGCAGATAAAAGAGATACTGTTTTTTCAGTTAATGAAAAGAGAAAGATATACAGAAGGATTACTGATATATGGAGATTAGAATCAATAAACTCCTTTGATATCTCTGAAAAGATCCGCTTATTCAAGAGGCAGAAAGGATTGGGTTATAGTCATGAGGCTGTAAGACTTCAGAGAGAGTGGGTGGCTCAGGAGACAGGTGTTGAATTAAAACATATTGGTGTGTTCTCTGAAGATACTGAAAAGATGCGTGGTAATATAGAGAATCTTATTGGGGTGGCTCAAGTACCTATTGGTATAGCAGGACCGTTAAAGATAAATGGCCAATATGCAAAAGGTGTCTTTTATGTCCCGATGGCAACTACTGAAGGCAGTCTGGTCTATACCTATACAATTGGTATGCAGATACTCTCTATGTCAGGCGGCGCAAATACCATGATCCTGAAAGATGAGCTTCATATCTCACCTGTCTTCAGTTTTGAAAATCTTACAAAATCAAAATGTTTTGTTGAGTGGTTAAACAATAATTTTAATAAAATTAAAGAACATGCCGAAAAGGTAACAAGACATGGCAGGCTTTTAAGAATAGAGCCTTACATCTTTGACAGGAATGTCGTGGTCAAATTCTGCTATTCAACAGGCGATGCAATGGGGATGAATATGGTTACATTTGCTACTGATGCGGCATGTAAATATATATCTCCTATAGTCAAACCAAAAAGATTTTATTTGCAGGCAAACTTTTCTTCTATTAAAAAGGTCACTGCTCATAATTTTGTGACAGGTTATGGAAAGAGTGTTGTTGGAGAGGCTGTTATCCCGCAAAGGCTTATCAAGAGGATATTTAATATTACTCCTAAAAGAATGGTGAAATTCTTTAATCTTGTGCTGCTTTCTACCACTCACGCAGGGATGATTGGAATGAATGCCCATGTTGCCAATCCATTGACTGCTATCTTTATTGCCTGTGGTCAGGATGCTGCAAATGTAGCTAATTCTCATGTTGGGGTTATTAATTATGAGACAACAGAGAATGGAGACCTATATGTAAGTCTGAAACTCCCTAATCTACTTGTTGGGACAGTTGGCGGAGGAACTGATATTGGAACACAGCATGAGTGCCTGAAATTATTAGGTTGTTACGGTTCAGGCAATGCCCTGAAATTTTCAGAGATTGTTACTGCGGCAGCATTGGCAGGGGAGATAAGTTTATGGTCAAGCGTTCTTAATGGATCATTTGCCGAAACCTTCAAAAAATATGCAAAAAAGCAATAATGTGGAATAATTTATAATGCTCGTAAAAGGGAAATCTTATAAAAGATTATATGATATCAATAACGTAATTAACAAAGGCGTGGTTTATGCAGGATTATTATGTATAGTAACAATTATAGTTTCCCTGTTTAAACTTATAGTTAACGAGAATAACCAGATAAACCCATACCTCTTTCCGCCATTAACTACCTCTATATTATTCTTTCTTTATGGTGTCTATCTCTGTTCAAAAAATATCAAATCGTCTGTTAATAATACCTTTACGCTTTTTTTGATGTCTCTTGCAATATGGCTTTCAGGATATTCTGTTATCTACTCTACTTCTAATTATAATGATGCCATTTTCTGGGGAAAATATCTTTATATCGGGGTGATATTTATACCAACTACCTTTTATCACTTCACCGTAGAACTCTTAAAGATAAAAGAACAGAAAAAAATAGTAGTCATTGCTTATTTAATAAGTTCTATATTTTTAATCTTCCTGTTTTCAACTGACTGGTTTGTGAAGGGACTGTATAAATATTATTGGGGTTATTATGTTAAATCTGGTTTTATGCAGGGTATATTTCTTATATATTTCTTCGGAATATATTCTAAAGGACTTGTTAACTTATATACAGGATATAAAAAGCAAAAAGCTCAGAAATCACCAGAGTACAAAAAGACACAATATGTATTCTGGGCATTTTTTGTCGCTGTTATAGGTGCAATTGATTATCTTCCCAATTATGGGATTGAATATTATCCTCTTGGCTACCTATTAGTAGGAACACTCTTGTTTAGTATAAGTTATCTCATCATCCAATACAATCTGATGGATATCCAGACAGTAATGCATAAGACCCTCATCTGGGCAACCCTTTCCTCTATGGTTTTTGTCCCTGTATTTGGTATATTCTATATTGGCCATGACTGGCTTAACAATCTGGGGAATCTCTATATCTCTATCCTTGTCACAGGGATGTTTATGTTATTGCTCCTTTATACAAAGACCATCCAGCCCCGTATAGATCATCTCTTTCAGCGGCGGAAATATAATCTTCAGGATATCCTTGAGAATTTTATTCAGGAGATAGCTATACTTAAAGGTCTCGACAACCTTATAGATAAGATACTTCAAACAGTGATCTCTGCCTTCTACCTTGAGAATGCAAGTTTTGTGCTTTACAATAACAAAACAGGCGAGTATGAGCTTGCAAAAGAGATAGGTCTTAAAGTAAAAAAAGATTTTTCCACTAATGACAATAGATTTTTTAAGTGGGCAGAGGAATCCAACAGGGTAATTGAATTAACAGAGATAGATAATAATCCATCCTTAGTAAATATTAAAAGATCAGGGAGACGATATTTTAATAAAGTAAAAGCCATAATCGCCATACCTCTTATCCATAATCATAAGCTAATTGGTATGGTCAACCTTGGACAAAAGAAAAATCTGAGGGGATTTGCAAGAATAGAGATAGATTTCCTTTCTCACCTGAAAGTTGAGACATCAATAGCCCTGAGCAACTCGCTCTTATTTGACGACATAACCAAGATGTCTGAAGAACTTCAGGAGTGGACTAATGAACTAGAACATAAGGTGGATGAGAGGACAAAAGAACTTGCAGATAGCAATCAAGAGATTGAACAGGCTTACAACAAACTTAAAGAGCTCGATCATCTCAAATCAGAATTCTTTGCCAATATCAGCCATGAGTTGAGAACACCCCTTACACTGATAATAGCGCCTATTGAGTCTATGCTGGCTGGAGAGCTGGGCAGGCACAAAAAGGAACGGATTGTGCATCTCAATATAATGTATGATAACTCGCTTCGTCTCCTGCGCCTTATAAACAATCTTTTGGACCTTGCCAAGATAGATGCAGGCAGGATGGAAATTTATTACACAAAGGCAAATATATCAGAATTTATAAAGGGTGTTCTATCATCAGTCTCTTCAGTAGCTGATAAGAAACGTATCAGATTGACCTATTCTTCTGAAGATAAATTTCCGGATATATACTTTGACAGGGATAAGATGGAAAGGGTCATGTTAAATCTTATCTTTAATTCCCTGAAATTTACTGATGAGGGTGGAGAGATTATAATTAGCAATGGACAGGATAATGGAAATATATGGGTAAAGATAAAAGATACAGGCATTGGGATACCGAGGGAGTATCTGTCAAAGATATTTCAGAGATTTTCTCAGGTAGATGGATCAGCAAGACGAAAATATGGAGGGACAGGCATAGGTCTTGCGTTAACAAAGGAGATAGTAGAGCTGCATAATGGAAAGATATATGCAGAAAGTGAAAAAGGAAAGGGCACTACAATTAAATTTACTGTACCTGCAATTACAGAGATGGGTGAGCTCTATCAGGAGGAAGAAAGGATTTATAAGAATGACGATGATTGGACACGCAATATTTATAAAATTGCTGAATATAGCACAGCAGATGCCATGGGGCATAAAAAGGATAGTGCAAGATTGAAAAAGGTTGAAAAAGATAAAGATATTGATCCAAAGAAAGAAAAGATACTCATTGTAGAGGATAATATAGATATGGTCAATTTTATATCACTTCAACTTGAGGATGAGTATGAGATAGAGAAGGCAGGGGATGGTGCAGAAGGGGTAGAAGAGGCAAAGAAGGGTTTGCCAGACCTTATTATCTCAGATGTAATGATGCCTTTAAAGGATGGGTATCAGCTTCTAAAGGAGATAAAGTCAGATTTTAATACCAGACACATACCTGTAATTCTCCTCACTGCAAAGGCTGATCTGTCAGATAAGATAGATGGTCTTGAATATGGGGCAGACGATTATCTTACCAAACCCTTTAATTCCCAAGAATTAAAAGCAAAGATAAGGTCATTAATAAATTTAAGAAAACTTGAAAAAGAGATACAGGAGAGAAACGAAGAGCTTGAAAAGACATTAAAAGAATTGAGAAATACCCAGGCACAGCTTATTCATTCAGAAAAGATGGCAGCATTGGGCGTATTAGTTGCAGGTGTTGCCCATGAGATAAGCAATCCTGTGAGCTTTACCAAAGGGAGTATTAACAATATCAGCAGGTGTTTTAACAATGTAAGAGATATCCTTAATAGAAATCCATTAATTAAAGATAAAGCAAGAGAGAGTATTGAAGATATGGAATCTTCTTTAAATATAGTCAAAACTGGACTTGAAAGAACAGAAGGTATTGTGATTGACCTGAAGACCTTTGTGCGAAAGGATCAATTTAATTTTAACATGATGGATATCCATAAAGGACTGGATTCTACTCTGCAGCTCTTACAGTATGAGATAAAACATAAAATTAATCTCCATAAAGACTATGGAAATATCAGAAGGATAGAAGCTATTGCAGGTCATATCAATCAGGTGTTTATGAATATATTGCAGAATGCAATTCAGGCAATTAGTGGAAAGGGTGATATCTGGATAAAGACAGAGGAGCAGATTGATAATGATATGGTTATCATATCTATAAAGGATAATGGTATGGGAATAAAAGAAGAATACCTGTCAAGAATCTGTGAGCCATTTTTTACAACAAAGGATGTAGGAAAGGGAACAGGATTAGGGCTATCTGTCTCCTATAAGATCATTGAAACCCACGGAGGTAAGATTGAAGTGAAAAGCAGGGATGGAGAGGGAACAGAATTTATTATAGTATTACCGATTACACAATCAAAAAGGGATATATTGACACTGAGTGCTGTAGGATAGGTATTATGAGAAAATATGATATGGAGTCATGGAAAGGGATCAATTATAAAAGCTATCCCATCCTATTTGTTGATGATGAAAGGCTGGCATTAGAGACCTTTAATATACAATTTAAGAATGAATTTGATATCCATACGGCAAATAATGTAAAAGAGGCAATCTCTATTCTTGACAGGGTAGATATAGCGGTTGTTATTACTGACCAGCGCATGCCTGATATGGGTGGTATAGAGTTGTTAAAAATGATAAAGATAAAGAGCCCAGAAGTAGTAAGGATGTTAATAACCGCTTATACTGACATGGATGTTGTAATAGACGCCATTAATAAAGGGAATGTCTATCGCTATATTACAAAGCCATACAACGAAGATGAAGTCAGAATATCTATTACACAGGGGATTGAGAGATATTTTTTAACAAGAGAAAGAGACCGTCTCTATGCAGAAAAGATAGAGACATTAAAGAAGATATCCAGGGCAAATAGACTTACCTCTGTTGGGACATTGGCCGCAGGCATGGCTCATGAGATAAATAATCCCCTTGCTGCCATCAGCACTTTTCTGCAATTAGTTCCGCAGAAATATGAAGAAGAGAAAAGGGATGATGGATTTTGGGATAATTATTACCATGTTGTTCTCGAAGAATTAGAGAGGATACGAAATATAATTGTAAGGCTTCTACAGTATTCAAAATTTATTCCGAAAGAAGAGTTAGAGTTAGAGGAAAAAGATATAAATACTATTCTGGAAAATATGATTATCTTTATTGAAAATGAGGCAAGGAGGAGAGAGATAATTATAAAGAGAGACTATAAAAAAGATATATTGAAGATAATGGTAAATACAGAGAGTATAAAACAGGTCTTTTTAAATTTACTGCTCAATGCTATTCAGGCTATGCCGAATGGAGGTGAAATAATTGCTAGAACAAGGAATAAAATAGGGAGTGATAATAGTAAACTTATTGAAGTGTCAATAATAGATACAGGGATAGGTATATCAGAAGAAAACCTTAAAAAATTATTTGCTCCTTTTTTTACTACTAAAAATCAGGAGGGCAGTGGACTTGGATTGATCGCCTGCTATCAGATTGTAGATAGCCACAGAGGGACAATAGATGTACAGTCTGAGCTTGGAAAAGGGGCTTCCTTTACAGTCACCCTTCCATTAAATCCTACTACCCATGACAGAAGAAAGGGAGAAAGAAGAGGGGAATAATCCTTAACATTATGAAGAGTATTTTAATTGTTGATGATGAATCGGGTGTAAGAGAGTCTATCAGGATGATACTGAAAAAGGAATATCTCACCCTGATGGCTGCTAATGGTGAAGATGCCATTAATCTTTTTAAGGAAGAACATCCCAATCTAGTGCTGTTAGATATAATTATGCCTGATATTGATGGAATAGAGGTGTTAAAAAAGCTAAGAGAGATTAATAAATCTATTCCTGTAATTATGGTCACAGCCGTACAGATGGTTAAAACAGCAGTGGAGGCAATGAAATCAGGTGCTGCAGATTATATTACAAAGCCATTTGATATTGATGAGCTGAAATTAGCTGTTAGCCGAACACTTGCCACTCAGGAACTTGAGAAGGATGTCAAATATCTGCTTTCAGAGTTAATAAAAAGGTATAATATTGTCGGAAAGAGTAAATTAATGATGGATGTCTATTCAAGGATCCATCAGATAGCTGATACAAAGACAACAGTATTGATCTTAGGTGAGAGTGGAACAGGGAAGGAATTGGCAGCAAGAGCTCTTCATTATAATAGTTCCCGCTGTCATAAGCCTTTTGTCCTTGTAAACTGTGCGGCAATCCCTGAGTCATTAATAGAGAGCGAGCTTTTTGGCCACGAAAAAGGGGCATTTACAGATGCTCATATCAGAAGAGAGGGACAGTTTGAAGCAGCCAATAATGGGAGTCTGTTTTTAGATGAGATAGGTGATCTAAGCCTTGCCACACAGGCTAAACTGTTAAGGGTAATTCAGGAAAGGGAATTTGCAAGGGTGGGAGGAACAAAGACAATAAAAGTTGATGTAAGACTTATTACAGCCACTAATAAAAACTTAGAGGAGGCAATGAGAGATGGAAGATTCAGAGAAGACCTCTATTATAGAATAAATGTAGTACCAATATATCTTCCATCACTTAGAGAAAGAACTGAGGATATCCCTCTATTAGTAAAATATTTTTTAAAAAAGAATGCTGAAGAAGAAGGTAAGATGCTAAAGGAAATATCTCAGAATGCAATGGATTTTCTGGTCAGATATCAATGGCCGGGAAATGTAAGGGAGCTTGAAAATATTATTGAACAGATAGTAGTGTTATCTTCCAATGACAAAATAATGACTGATGACCTTCCCATTCATATAAAGAGTCAGACAGTATCAAGGGCATTAAAAGAAAAGACTTTATCAGGAAGGATATCTTTTGAAAGGGCTGTAATGGAGTTTGAGAAAGAGATAATATTTGAGACATTGAAAAGAGCTAATTACATTCAGACACATGCCGCCAACCTGTTATCCATCAGCAGAAGGATGTTAAAATATAAGATGGATAATCTTGGAATCACTTTAACAAGAGACGGTGTATCCATAGCACGAAAAAGGCAAACAAAACTATAATCAGGAGAGAAAGATGAATGAAAGAGCACATATTTTAATTGTAGATGATGAGATTGGTCCAAGGGAATCATTAAAGATGATTTTAAATTCTTCTTATGATGTCTTTATTGCTGAAAATGGTGAAAAGGCAATCAAATTATTGAGTGAACAGGATGTTGATATAGTTACCTTAGACCTTAGAATGCCAGGGCTTCAAGGCACTGAAGTATTAAGAGAGATCAAAAGGCTAAAGAGTGAAATAGAGGTTGTTATTATAACAGGTTATGGGAGTTTAAACACTGCTGTTGATGGAATTAGATATGGCGCTGCAGATTATTTGATGAAACCATTTAATGTAACAGAGATACTCAGTGTAATAGCAGGGATATTGGATAAAAAGAAATCGTATGACCAGTTAAAAGGATTTTTGACAGATATAGAAAAACAGATAGCGTCAGGAGCAGATTTAGATGAGATAAAGAAAAAGATAATTGATAGTCATGATTTTTTTAACAAGATAAGAAATATCGTGCAGAGCAGATTTAATGATAATGTAAAGAAAAGAGATATTGACTGCCTTGAGGTTACAAGAGTATTAGCAGATATCTTAGATGGTAAAGAACCTCATACCCGTGGACATTCAAGCAGAGTAAATTATTATTCCAATCTCATTGCCCAGAAACTTGAATTATCACGGGATGACAGGCATGACCTTCAGATCGGCGCTTTTTTACATGATATAGGTAAAATTGGAGTAGATAATAAGATAATATTAAAAAGTGGAAGTCTTTCAAAGACTGAGAGAGAGATAATAAAAAATCATTGTGATATAGCTGTGCAACTCCTGACACCACTGGAATTATCGCCTCAAATACTCTCAATAATAAGACATCATCATGAGTTTTATAATGGCAGAGGGTATCCTGATGGTCTGAAAGGAGATGATATCTCTGTTCTGGCAAGGATTGTCACATTAGCCGATTCATTTGACACAATGCTGACAGATCTTCCTTATAAAAAGGGAAGGTCAATAGATGAGGCATTAGCTGAAATAAAGAGATGTGAAGGAACACAGTTTGATCCCATGATAGTGCAGATATTTTTAAGGATAATAGAGAATGACAGAGATAATATAATAATAAATTTTTCTACTAAGAAAAAGGAGCTATTTCAAAATTAGAGTTTAACCTCTTCCCCCGCTCTCTATCTCATTTTTTAATATCGCCAACTGTTGAGTCAGTTCCTTAACCTGATCAGTTAAGTTGGATATCTTTATAGAGTAATGGAGACTAATAAGCATCAGAAATATTAATCCTGATAAAAAAAGAGTTGATGTGGGGAGTATAGCTCCAATAAGTGCTGTAATCCATTTCAACAGGTTATACCAGAGAGATAAAATAATAATAATCGTTCCTGTCATTAACCATAACCAGGAATATTCCTCTCGCAGCTTTCTCTTTTTTACCAGCTCAATTATCATTATAAAGATTGAAACAGCCATGGTTATTGCAACTGTTTTTTGACGAATAGTCATAATTTTCCCTCCTTTTTCATAACTTCTCAAATCACCCTAAATCCCCATTTACTAAAGGGGGACTTTCCTATATTTCCCCCTTTGGAAAAGGGGGGTAGGGGGGATTTTCCTCAACTTATTGAGAAGTCACCCTTTTTTCCTCTAAGGTTATCTTTTATAAGGTATCTTTCTCAATAAAGTAACAGAGATTGATAACAACATCTTAAAGATATAATAAAGAGGCTTGATGCCGCTATGCATTGTCTTTTTATTATAGACCTTTTCATGCATTACAACAGGCAGTTCTTTTATTCTAAAACCGGCTCTATGTAGCATAATGATTACATCTGCATCAGGATAATCAACAGGATAATATTCACTCGCATAAAAACGGATAGATTCTTTATTTAATGCCTGAAACCCTGATGTAGGATCTGTAACCTTCTGTCTTATAATAAGAGAGGCAATTGTTCCAAAGATAAGAATACCTATCATTCGAGGTAAGGTAGATCTATAACCTCCTTTTAGATATCTGGAGCCGATCGCCACATCAGTATCCCCCGTTTCTACTGCATTTAGAAGAGAGGGGATGAATTTTGGATCATGCTGCCCATCTCCATCAATCTGCACAGCATAGTCATAATCATTTTTAATAGCATATTTGAACCCTGTCTGAAGGGCAGCACCATATCCCATATTAAAGGGCAATCTTATAACTTCTGCCCCTGTACTTCTTGCCGCCTTGCAAGTATTATCATCTGATCCATCATCTACTACAAGTATATCTATATCTTGCTGAATAGATATTATATCTCTTATTACATTTGATATATTATCTTCTTCATTATATGCCGGTATGATTATTATTTTAGATTTTCTGTTCATAGGTAAGATATACACCTATTCTATCATATCCTTCTTCTGATGTTAAACTTATTTTTGATAAATTCCTACCTGTCTGTAACTATTCAGCTAATACAGAGCAAGGGGTTCCAAAGACTTTATAATGCGTATGATTATAACAAATTTATTCAGA
>JBHHUU010000004.1:0-34751 GCA_046753905.1 Nitrospirota bacterium
TTCAGGTATATGCGAAAAAATGGACAGGAAAGAAATGGAAACAGGTTGGAGAAAGTATCAATGTAAACAGAGCAATGCATGCATTGACTCCTTCTATAACATTTAAAGAGGATATACCTTATGTGACATGGAAGGAAACAAATCCAAAAGGTATTTATCAAATCTATGTGAAACATTTAGAGTAGTTGATAGGAGTAGTTGATAAATGAATTTCAGGGTGAAACAGTATATAACAGGTATGGGCTTTATATTCATTCTTGTCATATTCATACTCAACAGTTGTACGATAATATCATATCGTCCTAAATCGTATAAAAATAAATCATCCAGTCTTATTGCCTTTCAATATCTTCCAAAGACAGAAAAGAATTACGTGGATTGGGTAGCAGCAGTAAATAACAATATTATAACACCAAAAGAATCTATTTATAATAATCTTAAAAAGAAGAAACCTCTTAACCTCAATATATTATTTAAGATAAGAGATAACTTCCCAATTCCAGATGTGGTTTTTCCTCATTATCCTCATACTCTCTGGTTAGATTGCAAGAATTGCCATCCAGGGATCTTTAATATGAAGGCAGGAAGCAATCCTATTTCCATGACCCGTATATTAAATGGTGAATTTTGCGGAAGATGTCATGGCAAGGTTGCTTTTACCTTATCTGATTGTTTTCGTTGCCATTCCAAGCAAAGATTGGCTCAGTTACAAAAATAGAAAAGAGGGGAACAATAAGAATGACAAGAGATATAAATGTTAAAGGGATATTTATATGGATTTTAATGATACCGGTTTTAATATTAATTATTAGTTGTACAGAGGAAAGGTTAATTAGAAAAAAATCAACTCATGAAAGCAAAAAAACAGTCAAAGAAAAAACATCTTCATCAAAGGCGAAAAAAGAAGATTTACCTGTATCCAGAACAGATATTGGTAAAATACCCCAAAAACCATATATAGCTGAACATCCAAAGGCATTTGACTATCTTCCTCAAACCATGAAGGGTGATGTAGATTGGTCTAAGGCAATAATAGATGATATAATAAAACCTAGAGATTATATTTATAAAAAAGACAACAAGTCCGTGCCCCCTCTTGATTTTGATATTATATTTGAGGGGCAGAATGTATTGCCAGATGTGCTATTTTCTCATTACTTACATACAATATGGCTTGATTGTGTAAATTGCCATCCAAGCCCATTTCTTATGAAAAATGATTCAAATCCTGTATCCATGACAAAGATCATTCGCGGTGAGTTCTGCGGAAAATGCCATGGTGTTGTTGCATTTAAGATACATGAATGCGAGAGATGCCATTCTATTGAGAGATAAATGGACATTATTTCTCGCCATGAGCAACTATATTCAAGATATATATCCCTCTGCTATTATATCCTCTCCTAATCTTTTTATCTTGATGTCTCTTATCTTTGCTGAATCTGAAAGCCGTTCAGGTGAAATGCCGCCTACTGAGCCTTTTGAGTTATGGCCGCCTATTATTATAGGTGCAATCATAAAGATTACCTTATCAACAATTCCATTTTTTAAGGCAGAGGCGTTTATCTCTGAGCCACCTTCTATTAATAGTGATGTAATCTTCTTTTCCCCCAATATCCTCATCAATTCTGAAAGATCTACCTTCTCCTTCTCATCCTCGCTATCTATTATTAATATCTCACAACCACGCTTCTCTATCTGTTTGATCTTATCTCTATCAGCCCTTTTTGTTGTGGCAATATATACCCTTATCTCTGACCCCTGATTCAAGACTTTGGCAGTGGGCTGGATTGATAGTCTGCTGTCTACTATAACCTTGACAGGGTCTTTCCCTTTTCTCTTTCCTAATCTCGTAGTAAGCAGTGGATCGTCCTTATTTACCGTTCCAATGCCTACCATGACTGCATCTACATCATTCCTGAGTCTGTGGACATATCCCCTTGCATATTCTCCTGTAATCCATTGTGATGTCCCATCCGCCAATGCTGCCTTTCCATCAAGACTTGATGCTATCTTCATGATTACAAATGGTCTTTCTGTTGTTATATATTTTGTAAAGACCTCGTTCAGTCTCTCTGCATCATTCTGTAAGATGTTATAATCAACCTCTATCCCTGCTTTTTTAAGCTCCTTTATCCCTTGTCCTGAGACCTCTGGATTTGGGTCTATCATACCTATTGCTACCCTTTTTATCCGACTTGCTATGATCTCTTTAGTGCATGGCGGGGTCAGTTTTCTGATATGACAGCAGGGTTCAAGATTCACATATAATGTCCCTCCCTCTGCATTATTCCCTGCATCTCTTAAGGCGAGTATCTCTGCGTGGGGTGTGCCTGCCTTCCTGTGATATCCCTTTCCTATAATAATATTATCTTTTACAATAATAGCCCCGACCATTGGATTGGGGCTTGTGGTACCCCTTCCCTTTGAGGCAAGGGAAAGGGTAATACGCATATATTTTTCATCATCCATAAAAATAAAATGAGATACAGATTTTATTTTTTATATTATAATCTTTAAGCCACTCTGACAAGTCTTTTCTCTTTAGCAATTCAATGACTTAAAAATAACTTTTTGTGCTGAATAGTTACTCTTCTTTCCGTAATCAACCGAAAGGACAAAACAGAGAGATGCTTAAGTATCATTGATAAGAATATATTACATATTTATAGCCAGATGAGGCTTAGACCTGATCCCCCTCCCTCTCATTAATAAACTCCTTGAACTTTCCATAGAGAACTATAAGTTTCTTTTTATAATATTCTACATTTTCATCAGGGTTATCAGGATTCCATAGGGATGCGAGTCTGCAATTATCAAAGACCCTTACCTTTTTTTCAGTCCCTGTAACATAATAGGATATCTGGTCCCCTGCCTGATAATTTCTATCAGACATCTTTGCAAGCTCATACGCGGCAGAGGGATTTCTCTTTTTATTCCTTATCTTTTCATTATACTTAGCAATCGGCTCCTGGATGGTCTCTGTCTTGACAAACATCTTTTTATCCCATCTGTGTTCTGTTAAATCCTCTATATATCGTTTTAAAAGAGAAGGGATTTCCCCTTCCTTTTTTGTAAGCATAAGCATGAACATTTCCTTCATAAATCTTCTCTGAAATAGCTCCAATCCCCTTGACCTCAGACCAGAACCTTTAATGATCAACTGGTTATTATAATCAAGAAGGGCATAATTTTTTATCTTATAACTGAATATTGCCCTGTATCTGCCAGCAAGTTCCAGATTTATCCCTTCAGGGAGTCTGTCTGATAGCCTTTTTATCAGGGCTTTTTCCTCTTTCTCATCACTAATATTATCAGGTGGAAGAAAATATATGCCGTCTGTGTCTATCTCAATAACCTTACAGCTATTTTCCTGAAGCCAGTCAATCATAAACCTGATAAGCTCTCTCCCCTTCCTCGTTACATTACCTGCCTCATCAAAGTCGCTGAAATGTCCATAATTAAATCCAAGGTAACCATAGAATGAATTGATGAGTATCTTGAAGGTATTCTGCAGCGCATCAAAATAGTCCTTCTCTACCCTTGTCTTTGCGCTGTCTTTCATCCCCTTTGCCTGAAAACGAAACTCCTTCAGGTCATTTAAAAGAGAGGCAAATATCTTCAGATGATCTCTCTTCGGGAGGTATTTAAATGTCAGCATTATTGATGGATACAGGGACTGGACATCACAATATAAGACCCTTTCCATGATACCTTGACTTAATATATCAGTATAGCCTCCTGAATATTCCCTTCCCTGCGGAGTGCTCGGGATAGAATGCCTCTCTCTGATATATTCCCTTAAAAAGAGAGAGTCTATTTTGGTGGCATTTCCCCTTACTATAATATTCTGAAACGAATAAGGGAATATCTGTGCCTGGTAAAAAAAGCTCTGGCTTAAGAGACGGCTTACAGCCCCTGTCTCTCTTACATCATCAAGCGCATAATCAAAGAGAGTATCAGGCTCATTATCATAATACCAATTTATCCTATCGGGATTTATATAGACCCTTTCTTCTGTCGCGAGATTAAAGTGCCTTGCCACATTCTTCAATCCATAGCTCTCAAGGTCTCGCATACTTACATCATATAACTGGGCAAGTATCCATGTATCTACAATATGCCTGCCATAGACATTAAACTTTTTATAGGATATAGTCCTCTCAGCTATATTCAGTCTTGATGAATGGGACGTCAGCAGCCTTTTCCCCCGTCCCATTATCAATGGGATGTCTAACCCTCCTGCCCTTGTCTGGATATATGACAGGTCAAAGTTAAAGATATTGTGTCCCTCAATCATATCAGGGTCGCGATTATCTATTTCATCCAGCATCTCCTCTATCATCTCACCCTCTGACAGTTTCCTTCCGGAGATAACCTTTTCCCATCCTCTATTATCAGACATTGAGATTACAATAATCCTGTCTTCTTCCCTTAATGGATTTGAGAATTCAAAGCCCTCCTTGCAATATGTCTCAATATCTATCTGAAGCCTTACAAGGTCATCAAAGGTCATACCCTTAAACAGAGTCTGTCCTGTAAAAAGGAGATGCTGATTAACAGGGTCATTAAGATAATAGAAAGGGGCATTAAAGCTTCGTGGAGAAAATTTTGTAGTCCTTTGGAGAAATTTGACCAATCCCTTGAGTCCATTCCAGTCTTTCATGAGAATGAGATATCTAAAACACTCATCTCCTGAAAGCTCTATATCCTCATACTCTCCCTTCCACTTATCAAGATATTTAAGGTCACTTAACAATAAAAATGGATGAAACCTCTGACGCTCTGAATAGGTTTTCCCATCTCTCCTGAAATATACCTCTATATCATCTCTTTCTTCATCAAACTCTACCGCAGTAATAAATTGGGCATCATTTTCCCCAAACAATATCTTATTCTTTTGAAATAGAATATCTTTAAATTTCATCTATTCTTTATTTATAGTTCACTTCTCTTTTTGGAGCATACCAATAACTATGACATTTCAGAAATTATTATATAGCACAATAAAAGATAATTAACAATCTTAAAAACAGACCCCAAAACAGAAATTGGAAATAAGCATAATCTAATCAAGGGATATTCAGGTTGTTTTTAGATAAGTTAACCTAACACTTTATTTATAACCATATAAACTCTTGAAATTATTTGCATTATGCCTACCTGCTGCAGACAGGTTTTTAGATAGACTAATCCCCCTTATTTTCTATATTATACTGTATGGATTAATTAATCGAATATAACTTATTGAAATTACAGTAATTATACTATCTATGAATTATTTGGCAAGATGCGATTTTTTTACATAAAAAAAGCAAGAGGAGAAAGTCATGGATTTTAAAAAACTATCTATCTTTATCATTATCTTAGGCGCAATAGTTTTGGCCTACGGAGGGATTCAATATGTAATTAATCAGCCTGTTAAATTTGACAGGTCTAAATCTAAAAAGACCGTGTTTGGCGGTTTTGAGGAATATTGTCAGATTGGAAGTATTGAGTACCATCAATAGAGCAGATATAGAGACCTTCAAAAAGTTGATATTGTCCTATATGTTTCCCCCGTTGAATTTGTATTCCAGATGTGATATTATTAAAAATAAACCTTTATCAAAAGGGGGTGTAAATATGGCAAAGACAGCATTTATAAGAACAAGGACTGATGAGGACTTAAAGGCGGATGCAGAGGCTATTTTAAAGAAACTGGGCTTAACTATATCGGATGCTATTCATATTTTTCTTACTCAGGTGAGATTATATAAAGGGTTGCCTTTTGATGTAAGGATACCAAATAAAACCACACTTAAAACCTTTAAAAAGACTGATGAGGGGAAGGAGCTTACAGTCTGCAAAAATGCAGATGATATGTTTAGAAAATTAAAAATATAATGTTACAGCCCTTTTATACCAAGCAATTTAGAAAAGACCTTAAACGAATTGAAAAGTCAGGCAGTCATGATATTGAAAAACTCAAAGTGGTAATCAGGTTATTGACTAATGGCAAAGAGTTAGCTCCTAAACACAAAAACCATTTCTTGACAGGAAACTTTAAAAATCGTAGAGAGTGTCATGTGGAACCTGATTGGTTACTTGTTTATAAGATAGACAAGAGAGAGAAGACCATCATCTTTGAAAGAACTGGTATTCACGCTGATATTTTTTGATCTAAAAAGATTGCAGATGCCATGGATTGCAGGTTTGGTTATTAAGTTGCAGGGTAAGAGGGGGTAAACAATCAAGGAGCGTGTAATGAAATCTGTAATCTCAGCAAGCAGGAGAACAGATATTCCGGGATTATATGCAGAATGGTTTATTAACAGGATAAAGACAGGCTATCTATATGTCCAGAATCCCTTTTCAAAGAAATGGATATATGTATCCTTTTATGCCAGAATATGCTATATAAAATTTGTAAATCCTTACAAAAAGGTCATCAAGAACCTAAAGAATTATACAGACCACTATCTTATTGATATATCCAGCGAAAAAGAGAGAGAGTTTGCTATGAGATTAGCCAATATAGCAGAGGGATATAAGATTAAACTCTATGCCTGTTATAATGACTGCCTTTTATTCCATCATCTACATATATTATTAAGCATGCTTCATATTGAACATATATACAAAATCACGCCTTGACAGATATAAGTTTGATGATATTCTTATAAGTAGAAATAATAATTATATAACCAAAATGCAATTACCCAATATCTTGTGGAAAGGTAAATATCAATCCGAAGAACAAATCCCCTATATCCCCCTTTGCTAAAGGGGAACTTCCCTATATTCCCCCCTTTGCTAAAGGGGAATATAGGGGGGATTTTCCCCAACTTATTGGGTAATTACACCAAAATGCAGTATCAAGACAGTTCCTTGATCACTCAGGAATAGGTTTTAACTGCATTTTTTTTGTTAGTCACTTTATGAGGCTTATCAAAAAGATAACTGTAGGCTTCTCTGTAGTTATGACAATTATAATTGCTTCTCTAATTTTCATTCATAAAGATGTTGGTAAGAGGTCTTATTATGTATCATCTGAAAAGTGCAGAGAATGTCATCAGCGATTCTATTATGGATGGAAGAATAATACCCTCCACCCATATCAGTTCCGACCGGTAAGAAAACCTGAAGATATACTCGGTGATTTCAGTTCAAAAGATCCTGCCTTAACCTTTGACAGAGAAGATGTAGAATATGTGGTAGGGAATAAATGGGAACAGGTTTATGTAAGAAAGATAGATGGAGAATATTATCCTCTCCCTGCTAAATGGTATATAGCAAAAAGAAAATGGGTGCCCTATAAGGTAAAAGACTGGAAAGATACACCCATGTCAAGAAAATGCAACGGTTGTCATACAACAGGTTTTAATCCAGAGACCTTTGAATTCAATGAATTTGGCATAGGGTGTGAGGCGTGTCATGGACCTGGAAGTCTGCATCTGAAAAATCAGTATAAGGTAAAATTAAAAAGGTGTTCAGTATGCCATGGATTTTCTTCTAAAAAACAGATTGATATTATAACTTCTGTAAATAGTTCTGTATGTGGTCAGTGTCACAACAGAGGAACAAGCACTTTTCAGGAAGGGGCACAAAAGAGTAAATTCAAATTTCCGGTAAACTATACCCCCGGTGATAATATAAATACGGTCTTTAAGCAGATGTCTCTTGAAGAAGACAGGAAGAAAAAGTTCTGGTGGGGAAACGGGCTTTCAAAAAATAGGCATCAGGAATTCGCTGACTGGGGAAAGTCAAAGCACTCCAAAGCACTCGTATTTATGAAACAAAAACATAGTGAAAAAGAAAGAGGAAAGATGAATGATAAATGTCTGAAGTGTCACTCTACTGACTATAGATTTGCAAAGGCAGATAATAAACCTGATCTTGACTCTGCTAAATTCGGAGTTACATGTATTTCGTGCCATGATCCCCATGGATTAGATAAAGTCCAAACCTTTAAAAGGGATGGAACATATATATGTGGAGGGTGTCATATTGATAGTATGTCAATTAAGACATTTCAGAAAGGAAGGTCACATTATCCCTGTCCTCCGGGTAAGGTGACATGTGCTGACTGTCATATGCCTTATATAGTGAAAACAGGTGGTGGATTTACTATTAGAAGCCACGCCTTTAAGATCGTTACCCCTCTTGAAACACAAAAGTTTAAAATACCTAATTCATGTCAAAATGGAAATTGTCATACAAACAGGTCTCTTTCGTGGGCAATAAGGGAATTTAACAAATATTATCTGCAAAAAAAGAATAAGAAAGATCATGTCTGATTCAAAACGATGGAAAATACCACTATACAAGAGGTTGGGGGTTAAGCTGATATTGGTTTACACTCTGATTATCTTATGCGGTTCAATAATAGGAGTTTATTTAAGTATAAAGATTGCAAGCACTGAATTTAAAAAATTATTATCTCATCAATTCAAGTCCACTTTACATATAACCGAAAATATTATTGATATAATTGGTCAGACAGGACTTATGCTGTCTAAAAATCTGGCAATGGATAGTAGGTTAA
The DNA here is from genome assembly GCA_046753905.1 of Nitrospirota bacterium. Lineage (GTDB taxonomy): Bacteria > Nitrospirota > Nitrospiria > JBHHUU01 > JBHHUU01 > JBHHUU01. The sequence goes on from JBHHUU010000004.1 coordinate 8,528, forward strand.
ATAGATTGATTGCTGAAAATGATAGAGATAAGATAGCAGATTATATTATCAGTTCTATGGAGAAGGCATCTGCAGATGCCTTAATATTGATTGACAGAGATGGACAGGTTATTATTAGAGGACATGATCTTAATAACTATGGAGATTCACTTTTACATCTGAACATGGTAGGGGAGGCGATAGTTAATCAGGTACCTTCTACATATATCCTGCAAGATTTTCAAAATTTGATCATATATTCTTCTGGGATTATATATGATACGAAAAATGATTTTGCAGGTGTTCTTCTTTTAGGATATGCAATTAACGACAGATTCCTTGAAAATCTTAAGAGAGATACTGGAATAGATATAACTATTGTAAGAGACAGGGCAGTAATGGCATCAACCTTTTATGAAGCTAATAAACGCATATCAGTCTTACCGATACAATATCTGGAATATCAGATGATGCTTAGTAATCAGAATGATATTACAGAGGCTGATCTTTTTGGAAAGAAGTATTTTCTGAGTGCGAGAAACCTGAAAAGAATGGCAAAAAATATGTCTGGTTCTATCCTTCTTGCATATCCGCAAGATAGCCTTATAGCCATTAAAGAAAAATTATCAAAACACTATGCATTATTATTCTTTTCTAGTTTTTTAATAGTTATGGCAATAGGCATTAAACTTTCTAAAAAGATATTGAATCCTATAAAAACACTCACCAATATGACTAATAAAGTAGCAGAAGGTGATTTAAATATTAAAATCAATATAGATACAGAAGATGAGATACATATCCTGGCAGAACATTTCAATTATATGATAGATGCTATACGTGAAAAAAACGATGCCCTTAAGAGGTACACAGAAAACCTTGAGGAAATGGTCAGGAAAAGGACAAATGAATTAATGAAAACAAGGGACAAACTGTATCAATCCGAGAAGATGGCAACACTGGGACAGGTTGCTGGAAATGTTGCTCATGAGATATTGAATCCTATTTCTGCAATCATATCAAGAATAGAGTATGATATAGGAAGAAATGAGGTAAACGGAAAAGCTATCAATACTATTTCTGATGTAGTTGCAGACTGGGAAAAGAATTACAGGAGAGGAAGGTTAGAAGAATATTTTAATAAAAGATTAAGTGGCAAAAATAACGCAACTTACCTTGAACAGGACATTACATTACTCAGTAAAGCCCTGAACAAGACAAAAGAACTATCAGATGAGCAGAAAAATGATCTTTTATTTTGTCAAAAAAATATAGAACGGATAATAACAATTGTAGACAATATAAGGAGATTATCCAGAAGCTCAAGATCAATAGAATCTGTTGATCTTCATAAGGCTATTTCCGAGAGCATAGAAATCTTATCTTCTATTATTACAGAATATAATATAACTATTATAAGTAACTTTTCAGAAAATCTGCCGAGTATAAGAGCTGATATGAATGAAATAATTCAAGTATTTACAAATGTAATAAAAAATGGGGCACAGGCTATGCGCGAGGTGAAAAATAAAAGACGAGTTTTTAATATATCAACAAAGAAGACAAATAAACGTGTTGAAATACGATTTATTGATTCAGGAATTGGGATATTGGAAGAAGAAAAAGAGAATATATTTTTACCCACCTTTACTACCAAGTCTGCCAGTGAAGGTACTGGTTTAGGTCTTCCTATCAGCAGAAAGATAATGAGGAGTTACGGAGGAGACATGGAAATAGAGGCTGCTAAACCTGGTAAAGGGACAACTTTTCTTGTATGGCTGCCGCTATATAAAGGAGAAAATAGAGTTTGATCATATAAATTAAGGGACAATCAAACAATATGAGTCAGGAGGGAGGGAAAGAATATATGGCTGATATGGATGAGAATAGAACTATTATTTGTGTTGATGACCAGATAGATATCATTGAAAACTACAAAAAAATCCTTATAAAGAAAGATGATTTAGATTTTCTTGATCTTTCAAGAGAGAGAGAAGAACGGGAGGGTGGAAGTATATATGAAGGTAAAAGTTTCTATACAAAGCCATTTCGTATCCTCACTGCCGTGAATGGAGATGAGGCGGTTAAGATAGTAAATAAAGAGACAATGAATGGAAGGAAGATTGCAGCAGGTTTTTTTGATATGGTAATGCCGGATGGTATGGACGGCCTTGAGACTATTAAAAAGATAAAAGAGATAGATAATGAAATATTATGTGCTATAGTGACTGCATACAATGACAGACCACTAAGTAGTTTACAGAGCATATTCAGATCACCAGATGAGTGGATATATTTTAATAAACCTTTTACTTCAGGAGAGTTGGAACAGACAGCATTTAACCTCATAAGTCTATGGAACAGACGAAAAAAAGAAAACCAATACCTTGATATGTTAAAGACCACAAAAGAGGGTCTTATGCTGATCATTGAAAGCACATTAAAGATAAGCAAAGTGCCTCCGCCTGCAGTTGAGCAGATGCTGAAAGGAATACTAAATATATTGTTGGGATTGATAAAGTCCAAAAATGGATTAGTATTAATATGCGATGAAAACCTGAAACTTGTTTATGTAATTGGAAGTGGACGATACAAAGATATAGATGAGAGTCATCATAGAGATCTTTTAGAAGATGCCCTAATAAATAAATCTATATCTGATAGAAATATTGCAGATGATGCATATAATATCTCTCTGCCCTTGATTCTAAGTGATAGAATTATAGGTGTTATTTATATAGATAAAGACCCATATATTAGTGTTAATAAAGAATTGTTAGAATTAGCTGGACTCCAGTCCGTCCACATGATCCATAATTCAAGGTTATATAACGCCCTTAAGAAGACCAACCTATCTCTTATAAAAAAGAATGAAGAGCTGGAAAATACCATTACCAAACTGATAAGAACAGAAAGATTAAAGGAAAAGATTGAATCTATCTCATTAACAGATGAACTTACAGGATTGTCAAATAGGAGAGATATAACAAAAAGGTTGTTAGAGGAATTTTCCAGAGCCAGAAGGTTTAATCAAAATTTGTCTGTTATGATGATAGATATAGATAATTTCAAGAAATTCAATGATAATCACGGTCATATTATGGGTGACAGGGTATTAAAACAAGTGTCATCCATACTTTTATCTAATAAAAGGTCTTATGATGTGATAGGAAGATACGGGGGAGAGGAATTCTTATTAATATTTCCAGGTGTAAATAATAAAGATGCCGCAATAATAGCTAAGAGGATAATGGACACGATTAAGGGAAGTACCTTTCTAATAAATAAGGAAGAGATTAACATTACTGTAAGTATAGGGATTTATACCTTTAATAATGAAAGTGATATTAAAGACATAAATGATCTGATAAAAATGGCAGATAATGCCATGTATATGGCTAAAAAAGAAGGTAAGGATAAGGCAGTTAATTATAATGAAACAATCACGCCGATCAATCGGCACAAACAAAAATGAAAATCCTCCCCCCGCTGAGTGAACTTTGTGGTATAGTGTATCAATTGGACTTGTTTTAGAAAATTAACGGATGAATTCCCCCGCGGCAATCGCGGGGGAATCTTAACAACAACCTTAACCCACAGTAGCAATCTGCGGGAATTAGCTCCTAAACCAGAAGAGACTAAAATGGTAGATAATCAGGGAAATTATTCTGACCACTTCCAAAACCAGGAAGGTCAAAAATATTTGGATCTGGATAGCAACTGCCTGTAAGTCCTACACCAAGGTTTGGTCTAATAGTTTTACATGGAGCGCCGTCAAACCTGTAAGGATTTGCATCGCCTGGTTCAATCTCATACGGAAATATACCCGAGACAACAAGTTGAAAATTATCACCAGGGAATGGTATATCCTGTGTAATGTTGATAGACCATGGGATATTCCTTACTGATGCATTGCCTAAAGTCTGATCACTTGGTTCAGTCATGAAGGTTATAGGAGCACCTGCATTAGTATTGTCAACAATGGCTCTCTGGGTTCCGACAGAAACTGGATTATTAGGATCAGAGTTATCAATAAGAGAGAGAGTCTGGTCGAATGTCTGGAGAACTACGGCAAGTCCCTGTTGTGCAGGGTTATTAGGATCAGCATTAGGGTCAGGATTATTAGCGCATATCTTTGTGTTCACAGTCATCTGCAGACAGAAGTCTATAGTCCCTGAGAAAGTTAAATCTCCACTGGCACCTGAAGATGAGAGGCTGACTGGAACTTTTACAATAATCGTCCCTACAGCAGTATTTGGTCCATCAAAATTAGGGGCTGTCATTGGATTATCTGCGCCAACCTTTTCATTCGGGTCATTAATATCAATAATCCCATCTTTGTTCACATCACATCCTGTCCCAAAACCAAAATCTGCTCCAAAGGCTGGAGTATTTGGTGAAACACATCCAAACGGGTTATTTGTGAATGCACCAGGATTGCCGACAGGGAAGTAATCATTGGTGAGAGGATCATTATCGCCAACAGTTCCACTACCATCCTGAGTAAATGTGCTTATATGGTTAGTTGGATCAAGACCCAATCTATCAGAATCACTGCTAATGGTATTGGTCTCTAAATCCCCATTATGAGCAGCCCATGCAGACATGCTAAAACCTACACCTATTGTAATTGCTGCTATTGCTATCACTATAAGTAATCTCTTCATTCTTTTCTTCACCTCCTTTCTTCAACCTTCCTACCTTTAAGTGGTTTCGGTTTTATTATATTTCTGTATTAGCTGAATAGTTACATATTTTCTTAATCAACTGCATTGCGACTTTTGCTTGCCATGATTTTATTATGATGAATTCTTGCAATTTTGAGACCAGTTTTAACAAAAAAGTAAAAAATTATTGTAATATGTTGATTTTATTAAAAATATAGTTTGTAAAATAATCATCTACTCACAAATATATATAATAGAAATATAGGAGATAGGAAATATTTTTCTCTTTATATGAAAAAAAATTCCATCTCTCTGAAAAAAAATTGAATATACATTACATCTTTGTGAATAGTAAAATGTATTATAACATAAAATTATAACATAAAACAGATGTCTATTGAAAATAGTATCTTACTCTAATGGTAATGTCTATAACTCAATGGGAATATTTTTTATAAAAAAAAGAGCTATCAGAAAGATAGCTCTTTTGTAAATATATTACAGATTGACTACTACCTCAGCCATAGCCTTGAGTGATTAACTTATAATAATACCGGCATAACCTACAACTCTGTCAAAGTCTTTATTGATCTCTCCAGAGGTCATATACATTACAAGCTCTGTCTCTTTTGCCTGTAGTTTCAATGCTGCAAAGAGAACAGCCGCAGCAGGTGCATATCCGCACATACTTATTCCTTTTTCCCTTATCAGATTATGAAGACCTTCTGGATCTAACTGAAGCATCTTGTCAATAGCCAGTTCATCTTTTTCCCTCACATCACTATCAGGTTCATAATGGGTCATATCGCTACTGGCAATTATTAAGGCAGTCTTCTTGCTCTCCGAGACAATACCTGCTATAGCCTCTCCCAGATCATGGCATACATCAATTTCATTGTTCCTCATTATAATTGGGACAATCTTGAAATTTTGATTAAAATATTGGATGAATGGAAGCTGTACCTCCAGAGAGTGTTCATAGATATGTGCACCTGTATCTATCTCTGCAAATTCTGATCTCTCTATAAGAAAGCTGCAAAATTCTTCGTCAATAGATATCTGACCATTAGGCATCTGCCATATAGCCTGTGAAAAGACTGAGACATCATGACCTCTGCCAGTATGGTTAGGTCCGACCAGAATGATTAACTCCGGCAGTTTAATCCGAGAGTAGACTGCCCCTGCTACTCTTCCTGAATAGATAAATCCAGCATGAGGGGAGATAGCTGCAATAGCCTCTTTTTTATCAATATCCTCCTGAATATACCCTCTTACTTCCTCTGTCAGAGCTGAAGGGGATATGGAATAAAAACTCCCTGCTACAGCAGGTTCTCTTCTCATTTTAAAACCTCTTTTTCCCTCTGCACACCTCTACGCAGATACCACAGATATAATGCCCTATATTATAGGTCTTTGCGTAGTATTTTAACCTGTCAAGACAAACAATCCGTTCAAACTCGTCTACATTTTTCTTTATTGCATTAACAGGGCATACCCTTACACATTCCATGCAGTTATTACACCCAAATTTTAATGCTTTATCGGTTTTTAACGGCATATCTGTCAGAATCGTTCCATATCTTACGCAAGAACCATAATGTGGATTGACAAGGAGGTTGTTTCTCCCTATCCAGCCGAGACCAGCTCTGACACCAATCATTTTATGGGAGATATGGGCGGTCTGTTTTTTCCAATCCATGATCTGCGAAGCTGGAATAGGCAAGGCATCATAGCCATTTTCCTGAATATGATTAGCTGCCTTTATCCCTATCTGATCAAGCATTATATTTATAGATCTGTAGTGATGCAGATATAGCCTTGTTGGATGATCCTCTATATCATCTATTATGCGCATTGACAGCCTTATGCCAAATGATATGCCATACGATAACCCCTTGATTGTATCCCTTGACAGAAACTCAAAGTTATCTTCAAGGTCAGCAATATATCCCACTCCAAATAATGATGCACCACTGCCTTTGCATATCTCTGATAATAGTTTATAGTTTTCATCCTTTATCATGATAGTCCTCTAATAATTATTATACATCACAACGACAGATAAAACACTAAAAAAACTAATATGGTATTAAGTTGCAATATGATGATAACATTACACTGCATCTTGTGTCTTATAATCCTGTAAGAAATTCTCATATTCCATTTTTGATATATAGGACATAATTCTATCAATAGCTTCTTTTATGTCTTGGATAATAGCCGCATCCTTTCTTTTAGACATAAATTAAAGTCCTTTCAATATCTCTTGCGACATCTTTTACTCGTATGTTCTTAATGCCCTCTTTAGTTATCACATCAACCTTCCTGTCAAATAAATTTTCAAGATATTCCACAAATCTTATAAATTTAAATCCTATTGGCTGTTTGAATTCGACAAATATATCCAAATCACTCTCTTCAGTCATAGTGTCTTTTGCTGTTGATCCGAAAATACCGATTCTGGAAACACCATATTCGGTCGATAGAGTATCATAATATTTCTTTATTAACCTTGTTATCTCATTTCTATCCATTTTATTATCCTTTTCTTCAGCTTATACTTTATTTTGAAACCCCTCACCCTAACCCTCTCCCACAAGGGGAGAGGGAACTTTCCCTTCCCTTCTAAACAAACAATCTCTGTAACTATTCAGCTAATACAGAGCAAGGGGTTCCAAAGACTTTATAATGCGTATGATTATAATAAGTTTATTAAGATACAACAGCATCATTTCAGAACAGGTCTCTATGAGTAATGAGAGCTAAACACTAAGGTGACGCTATAAACTCTTTTCCATCCCTCACTCTGTATTAGCTGAATAGTTACCAATCTCTTCTTCTTGACGCACATCCCATAATAGAATATCTTATATAAAACTCCTTAAAAAGTCAAGACTTTTTTGCTAAGTTCAAGGTGTTCCTAATCCCACTTACGATACAGACAAATTATATATACCCAGTACCTAACGATTGATATCCCTCAAAGGCATATTTGACAAATCTATTTGGATATTATATCTTGCCTTTATGGAAAGAGAGATAAGAACAGCAGTAATAGGGGTGGGATATCTTGGTCAGCATCATGCAAGGATATATTCTGATATCAAAGGGATAAGGCTGGTCGGAGTCGTAGATATAATAAAAGAGAGGGCGATTGATATAGCAGACAGGTTTAAGACTTTACCATTTTTTGATTATAAAGATATAATGGATAAGGTAGATGCAGTGAGCATTGCCGTTCCTACTGCTCTCCATTACACTATTGCCCTTGATTTTTTAAGAAATGGAATAGACGTTCTTTTAGAAAAACCTATAACAAGCAATATATCTCAGGCAGATGAGCTTATTGAAACTGCTGAAAAGAAGGGGGTTATCCTTCAGATAGGGCATCTTGAACGATTCAACTCTGCTGCCATGAGACTTACAGGAATAATTAATTCTCCACGGTTTATAGAATCTCACAGGCTGGGTCCATTTGCAGGCAGAGGTATTGATGTAGATGTTATTTTAGATCTTATGATACATGATATAGATATCCTTCTGAGCCTTGTCAAATCTCAGGTCAAAGAGGTAAAAGCAGTAGGTGTCCCTGTAATATCCTCTACCATAGATATTGCAAATGCAAGGCTGGAGTTTCAGGATGGCTGCGTGGCAAATATAACAGCAAGCCGTGTATCAAGAGAAAAGGTGCGCAAGATAAGGATATTCCAGTCAGAGAGATATATATCACTTGACTATCAAAATCAGGAGATTATAGTATGCAGGCGTATGTTTAATAAGGATATAGAAGAACGTCCTCATATTTCAGTAGAAAAAATTCCAATAGAAAAAGAAGAACCTCTAAAAAATGAGCTGGATGCATTTATAGGATATATAAGGAAAAGGACCAGACCTATTGTCTCAGGGAAAGAGGGCATGGAGGCATTAAAGGTTGCTCTGGAGGTAAAAGACAATCTGAGATATCCTCATTAAAAGATGGTGTAAATAAATTCATCATTCGATATTCCTTGTTCGATATTCGATATTCATTTATCTCTGTTTTGGAACAAGGAGGGATGTGATTAGAGGGGGATTGTGTCTGGAAAAGATGTTTTTCAAAAAAAGATCGTTATGATTGCTGGTGAGGCCTCTGGAGATCTTCATGGGGCAAACCTTGCTGATGCCCTGTACAACAAGAGAACTGATATAAAGATCATGGGTATCGGCGGAGACAGGATGAAAGAGGCAGGAGTTGATCTGATATGTGACATAGGGGATTTAGGAGTAGTAGGTATATCAGAGGTAATATCACACTTCCGCAGTATTAAAAAGGCATATTTTTCTGTAAGCAGTCTGCTTAAAAGGGATAAGATAAACCTCCTGATCCTGATAGATTACCCTGACTTTAATCTCCGCGTTGCAAAGGTGGCAAAATCAAAAGGAATACCTATATTATATTATATAAGTCCGCAGGTGTGGGCATGGAGGGAGGGAAGGGTAAGTAAAATAGCAAGATTAATAGATAAAATGGTGGTAATCCTCCCATTTGAGAAAGAGATATATCAAAAAAATGGTGTGGATTGTGAATTTGTAGGACATCCCTTGTTAGATGAGATGGTATTTGATCGGAATAAGGAATCTATATGCAAAGAGTTTGGGCTCGATCTTAAAAGACCCAGTATAGTCATGTTACCGGGCAGCAGAAAGAACGAAGTTAACACCCTTCTACCAATTATTCTTGATTCTATGTTGATGTTAAAAAAGGAGAATAATGACCTTCAATTCCTGTTAGCTGTAGCACCATCTATTGAGATTGAAGAGATCATGACGATTATAGTAAAATATCCCTCTCTGGATATAAAATTGGCAATGGGAGAGTCAAACAAGGCATTTTATGTCGCAGATTATGTTGTGACTGCCTCAGGAACAGCCACATTACAGGCCGCAATATTTGAAAAACCGATGGTGATTATATATAAGGTCTCTCTTATTACTTATATTATAGGCAGACTATTAATAAAAACAGAGAATATAGGTCTTGTCAATATTGTTGCCCGGAAATCTATTGTGCCTGAATTCATCCAATATGATGCTATACCTGAAAATATATCAGGGGCATTGCTCAAGATGCTGCATGATTCATCCTATGTAAAATGGATAAAGAATGAGCTTTCCATGATAAAAAAAAGATTGGGGAGTCCAGGAATATCCGTCAGGGTGGCTGATATTGCGATGAAGTTTATAAAGTGAATATCTATCTTAGATTATTAAAATATATAAAACCATATTGGCTCAGATTAAGCGGTGCAATCCTGTCAGCAGTAGGGGTATCCCTTCTCACCGCTGCCAATGCATGGTTGGTCAAACCTGTCCTTGACAATATATTTATTAGAAAGGATGCGCTTATGCTGACCACTCTCCCTGTAATAATCTTTCTAATTGCCCTGTTTAAAGGGATATTTACATATACTCAAGCCTACTTAATGAGATATACAGGTAATAAGGTAATAAAGGATATTAGAGATGAACTTTACTCTCATATTATTCTAATGCCGATGAGTTTTTATGGCAAAAGACATACTGGAAAGATTATAGCCCGTATTATAAATGATGTAAGCATTATACAGAGTGCAGTCTCCACTGTTGTAAAAGATATATTGCAGCAGAGCATTACAATAATAGCACTGCTATGTGTAATATTCTACCAGAACTGGAGATGGGCAATTATATCAATTATTGTACTGCCACTTGGGTATTATCCATTTATAAAATTGAGCAAAAGGCTAAGAAAGATAAGCAGGGTTGGTCAGCAAAAGATTGCGGATATAACCTCTTTTCTACATGAGACCATAGTGGGAATAAAGGTAGTAAAGGCATTTGGCATGGAGAAGTTTGAAAAAAAGAGATTTCAGGAAAAGAATATGAACTATTTTAAAAATACGATGAAGGCTACCAGGGTATCAGAGATGACCTCTCCATTAATGGGGGTAATAGGCGCTATAGGGGCTGCCTTTGTTATATGGTATGGAGGATATGAGGTTATAAAAGGGACTACCACACCCGGCACATTCTTTTCATTTATGACTGCCTGTCTGTTTATGTATACACCTATGAGAAACTTAAGTCAGGCTAATAATATGATCCAGATGGCACTGGCATCAGCAGAGCGGATATTCTCTATATTTGATGAGGAAAATGAAAGAGAAATTGATAAAGGAGAAACTGAACTTCAGAGAGTTAAGCATAGTATATTATTCAAGAATGTCTCTTTTGAATATGAAAATAAGATACCTGTCCTTACAGATATAAACCTTAATGTAAAATCAGGTGAAGTCGTAGCTGTTGTAGGCAGCAGCGGGAGTGGAAAGACCACCCTTGTAAATCTCCTTCTCCGCTTTTATGAGCCTGTTCATGGAACAATATTCATTGATGATATAAATATAAAGGATGTGCCCCTGTCATCTCTGCGCAGACAGATCGGGATAGTAAGTCAGGAGACGATACTCTTTGATGATACTGTAAGGAATAATATAGCCTATGGAATGAAGGATATTAATATGGAGGAGATAATTGAGGCTGCCAAGGCATCGTATGCCTATCAGTTTATTATCAATATGCCGAATGGATTTGATACTGTAATAGGAGAAAGAGGGACAAAACTGTCAGGCGGGGAGAGGCAGAGACTTGCCATTGCAAGGGCATTGTTAAAAGACCCTCCTATTCTGATATTAGATGAGGCAACATCATCTCTTGATACAGAGTCTGAGCATATAATACAGAAAGCACTTGCTAATCTAATGAAAAACAGGACAACCTTTGTAATTGCCCATAGATTATCTACCATAAAACATGCAACCAAGATTGTAGTCATAGAAAAAGGGAGTATAAGCGAGATTGGCAGGCATGATGAATTAATAAGACATGGAAAGAGATATAAGATGTTTTATGATATGCAGTTTGAAGAAACAGCGAGGCTTACGTATTGATTTGTTGATGATTAGACGAATATTAAAATTCAGAATTCTTCCATTTATCGGTAATCTCTTAATAAGGACTTTAGGGATTACTATGAGAATAGACATTATTAATGATGATCCAATAGAAGGATTCTGGAAGGAGAAAAGGAATGTAGTGATAGCCTTCTGGCATGGAAGGCAGTTAATGATGCCTCTTGTTTATAGAGGTAATGGGGCATCTATATTAATAAGTATGCATGAAGATGGTGAGATAATCAGTCGGACAATGAGATATTTTGGATTCAATTCAATAAGGGGATCTACTTCAAGGCGGGGGACACTTGCCCTTTTAAAGATGATAAACCTAAGCAAAAATAAAAACCCGCAGGATCTCGTTATCACCCCTGATGGTCCAAGGGGACCAAGGTATACCTTACAGAAGGGTGTAATAGAAATAGCAAGGTTGACCCGGATGCCTATCTTTCCACTTGCCTTTAGTGCCTCAAAAAAAAACTCTTTGATACATGGGATAACTTTTTGATCCCATATCCATTCTCAAAGGGTGTCTTTATATGGGGTAATCCTATATGGGTTTCAGGTGAGACAGACAAAAACGGTATAGAGAAAAAGAGAAAAGAATTAGAAGAGGCTCTAAACAGAATTACAAAAGAGGCAGATGAGTTTTTTATGAAGGAGTAGCTAAAATGCTGCTGGTTGATTATCATATACATACCTATCTTTGCAAACATGCAGATGGAACAATAGAGGAATACATAAAGAGGGCAGGAGAGATAGGGTTAAGTGAGATAGGGTTTTCTGACCATGCTCCTATGCCTGAATGGTATGACCCTGAGCACAGGATGAAGAGAGGGGAATTGCCGTTATACCTGAAGTTAATTGAAAAAATGCGTTCTGTCTTTCCAGAACAGAGGATAAAGATAGGGATAGAGGTAGACTATTTTAACAAGACCACAGATTATGTAAAAGAAGTGATAGAGTCGTATCCTTTTGACTATGTGATCGGCTCTGTCCATTATATAGGAGGATGGGGTTTTGATAATCCCCGAAATATAAAGGGATTTAATCAGGGTGATATTTTTGAGATATACAAAGAATACTTTTCATTGGTGGAAGATGCTGCTAATTCAAGATTATTTGATATTATCGGACACCCTGATCTTGTAAAAAAGTTCGGTTACTTTCCTGACAGGAGCTATGATGAGTTAATAAAAGGCGTCCTTAAGGTGATGAAAGATAATGATCTCTGTCTGGAGATTAATACTTCAGGGTTGAGAAAGCCTGTGAAGGAGATATATCCTGACAGGAGATTTATTGAGATGGCAAAAGATATGGAGATACCTGTAACTCTTGGTTCTGATGCCCATTCTCCGAATGATGTAGGAAGAGACCTTGACCTGGCAGCAGAAATTATTAAAAAGGCAGGATATCAAACTATTGCTGCCTTTAAGAAGCGGAAGAGAGAGGAAATAAATATATAATAAACAGCTAGTTACATCATATCAATCAATACCATGTTTCCACCCATATCCATAGCCTTGTTTAAATTCTCTTCAGCCTTTTTCGTTAGATGTCCTCTATCATTAGCTTGAGAAGGAAAACATGCACCTCCCATACTTACAGTCACTTTTTTTTCTTTTTTTGAACCTGGGAAGTGAAAATTTTCTATTCTTGTCCTTATTCTCTCTCCAACATTTAAAGCACCTGAACCATCCGCCTGATGCAAGATTAGGCTAAATTTGCTGTTTCCAACTCTTCCCATGATATCTGTTCCTCTCACTTCTTGAAATACAATTTGAGAGATCATTTTGAGAAGTAGATCATTTGAGCCATTCCAGGTGATATCCGGCCGCATAATAAAATAAGAAAAGAACCATAGATGTCTTGTTGACCTCTTAATCTCTATATCAAGAAATTGCTCAAAACAATCTTTTTTAAACGAGCCTGTAATTTCATCCAGGTGCATTTTAGTTTCCATAACCTTATATTTTATGCAAATTTCTTGCCATAACCCCAAAAACAATATATATCTATATATTTCAATAGGTTATAAAAAACATTCAATATTATCTTTTTTAATAATGAGAATCATTTTTCCCATAATGAGAAAAAATTTTCCCATAATTGCTATTTTTTTACTACTTATACCGCTAAAGGAGAGATACCATAATTTTATTATTACTACAAAAGTAACAATAAGATTATAGTAACTATTCAGCATAATTTCATGAATTTCGTAGTTTGTCAGCCTGAGTTCTTCCGCTAAATAGTTACAATTATTAATTAATTTGTGAGTGTTCTACTTCACATTCTTTTATTTTATAAAGAAGCGCCTTATAACTTATTCCCAATAGTTGAGCTGCCTCTTTTCTATTCCATCTTGTCCTTTCCAATGCCATAGTTATAGCTTCAGATTCTGCCTTACGGGCTGCCTCTCTTCCTATCTCTTTCAGGGTAAGCTTTCCTATCTTTTCCTCTATTTCTTCTTCAAGTAGTATTTCCTCAACACCATTCTCAACTGACTTTACAGGATTATCTATGAATACTTCTTTAACCTTATGCTTTTCTTTTTCAATAAGATTCTTTACTGCTATCTCTTCATCGCCAAGAACTACTATTCTCTTAACATTATTTTCGAGCTCTCTAACATTTCCAGGCCAATCATATTCCATAAAGGCATCTAATGTAGTCTCTGAAAGATATGGATAATCTTTATTGTATTGTCTATTAAATTTTTCCAAAAACAGGTTTACCAAGAGAGGTATATCTTCTTTTCGCTCTCTTAAAGCAGGCAGATGCACATTTACTACATTCAGTCTATAAAAGAGATCTTCCCTGAATGTCCCTTCAGCCACAGCCTTTTCAAGATTCTTGTTAGTAGCAGTAACTACTCTGACATTTACCTTAACTTCACCTCCGCCAACCCTTGCAAACTCACTGTCTTGAAGAACTTGTAATAGTTTTGACTGAAGTGAAAAGGGTATATCACCAATCTCATCTAAAAATATTGTCCCATGATTGGCAAATTCAAATTTGCCGGGTTTTTTTGCTATTGCCCCTGTGAATGCTCCCTTTTCATGACCAAAAAGCTCACTTTCAAGTAATCCTTCAGGTATGGCAGCGCAAAGTACCTTTACAAAAGGTTTATTTCTCCTCAAAGAACAATTATATATCGTTCTTGCAGCTAATTCCTTTCCTGTCCCACTTTCACCACCTATTAATACTGTAATATCAGTCTTTGCTATCTGATCTATTATCGTCTTGATCTCCTTCATTGGGTTGCTAATACCCAATAATAACTGAGGATGATAACCAACATCAATCTTATTACTGTTATTATTTGAAGGAATAGCAGAATGTTTCCTTATTAAGTCATTGCTAATCTCAGGAATCGCTATAATTCTTTCTTCAGGATATCTATCTGGAGATTCACATATATCTACAACCTTATCCTTTAATTCTAATGGGTTAATAGGTTTTTTTATAAATATAATATTTTCATATCTTATGTTATCTTTTAATTCTGTATGTTTATCATTGTAAAGAAAGAGGGTTGGACTGTTTGTTCTTTTTATAAGATATTCTAATGCCTCTTTTGACTCAATCATTGTATTTGTGTCTGTTTCATTGTAGATTATTATGGCAGGATTAATTAAAGCGGTTTTAGCAGGTAAATCTTCTTTTTTAGAACATAGTACCTTATAGCCAAAGGAAGAAATAAATTTTTTCAAATAATTGCTTATAAATATATCATTATCAACAAGTAATATTTTTACTTCATCCTTCATTAAAATATGACCTCAAAACACATAATTAATTTGAGATGTCATTAAAAAGGGATAATAATTAGGAAATGAAAAAAGCTCATAGTATTTTAACTTACTTTATATATTTTTACATTTTTCCCACAAAGTGTCAAGTTTTTTCCACTTAAATGAAAAAAATTGCTTTTATTAATTATAGTTGATAATATTTTTCACAAAATGAGAATTAGTTTTCCCAAAAGAAGAAAAATAAAAGAGCTTAAAGTTAACATAATATACATTATCAGACAATAACAAAAGGAGTGGAGTGAGGTAAAATGAATATATGGAAGAGGCTAAAGAGGTTTAAGAAGAGGATTATAATAAATGCAGGTGTAATTGAGAATGCGATAATAGATGTTGCAGAACTTATATCTAACAATACAAAGAAATTGCACATTAATTATCAGATATTTCAGGCTGAAAAGGCTATTGATAAGCAATATGTCAGGTTAGGAAAAGACATCTATGATCTTAATGATTATGATTATCAAGGCATCCTGAATAATAATGAAATTGAAGGTATATGTCTTAATATTCAAAACGAATACAAAAAGATAGGTGACTTATATAATAAAAAAAAGGAGCTATTTGAAGATATATTAGATATGAATATATCACGATTAAAAAGAGAAATGAAAAAGTCAAAGATTACATTGGAGTGGGTTGATATTTCTGGAACATCTCCCCTGATAGGCAAAAAGATAAAAGATATCTCACTCTCTTCTGATATTATGGTGATGGCAATATTTAAAAAGGAAGGACTTTATTTAAAAAATGAAAGTTATATAAACTCATTCATCTCAGAAGGAGATAAAATATTATTTGCAGGCAGTATAGATGAAATATTAAGGTTTTTCCACAAAAAATGTTAAGAACCTGTTATTAACTCTGTGAATATCTTCCAAGACCCTTTACCAATCCATTATTGTATCAGATTGCCCAAAAAATAGGCATTTTTTCTACTATGAAAATCCCCTTTACTCCTCTTTTTGTTAAATTGGGAAGTCACAGAGTATACCATGACTGTCATATATATATGGATATACTACTCAGTTCCCTTGTGAATTAGTCCCTGAGATTATTTTATTGTATATAGATATCGTTTGCAACAGGAACAAAATACCTTGTACATGTTTGAACCGAATACCTTTTTCAGGATAACTCTCTTTTCTTTACAGCACATATACAATCCTCCTTTAACTATTTAAAATTAATATTTAGCTAATTTAATAGTAAATGCAATTTTCATGCCAAACCCAGCATGCAAACTACATCTAAAAAGAAAAAATGTTATTTCATAACATCTTGATTTTATTGCTTTTTATTATCATCTTGATTTTATTGCTTTTGCTTTTTAATATGAGGAAATAAATGGAAAAATTAAAATAGAAAAACTTTTCCATTTATTGGAAAAAAAATTCTAATTATCAGAAAAATTTTTCTTATCTCTTTATAAGGTAACCCTGTAATAATAAATAATAATAAAAACCCTGAAAATTAATGCTAAATCTCAATAATATCAAGGTATTAGTTTGATAATCTTAAAGTGTTACTATTACTTTTAGCCCAAAAAACTTTTTTATCCCCCTACCCTACCCCACTTTAACAAAAACTGAATAGTTGCCAATTTTTTAGCATATTGAACATATATGATAGACTGAATATTGACACTTGTGCCAATATTTGTTTCAAAGTGTACAATCTGGTTGCACTTTCCTGTTGCAGCCTGCAATAGATAGTTTCATAATCTGGTATCTCCTAACCTCTTATTTTTTCAATAAAAAAAAGGTGTTTTCACCCCCTGTATTTTGTCTGGCATAACTTTTGCTGTCTTCTGTTATAGAGTTAAATGATAGAGTTAAATCTTATAATTGCAGGGGGTGACCATTAAGAGAAATAAAGATTGAGCAGATTTTGGTTGAGCAGTAGGCAGACCATACATAACTTTTAAAAGTGCAGTCTGCCATCGGCACATACTAATATAAATTGAGGAGGAAAATAAAATGTTGAGTAAATATAAATCTATGTTGATATTAGCAGCCTTTTTTGCACTTACATATATAGGGTGTAAAAGCAGCGATATCTATAATAAGGGAAATGGTGGAGATGAGGTTGTTCAGTCTACTTCAGATACTTTATCTAACTCTGGTCAGACTTCTGTATTAAAGATGACAATAAAATGGCCAACATCAGGGATAAATAAAACAGAATATGAAAAGACAGCAGAAGACTTGCCGACATCAGGAGATGAAGGATTTTTACCTGATGCTAAATCATTGCCTGATGCCACTCAGAGTATCAGGATTACAGTTACAGGTGATGCCATTTCCACTCCTGTTATAGTGGTCATTAACAGGACAGAAGGTGCCTCTGAAGAATCTTTTAATATAGATATACCTGTAGGAATCAATAATTTTCAGATAGAGGCATTTGATTCTCCCGATGCATCAGGAAATCTTATAGCTGCTGACAGTGTTATCCAGAACATTATTCCGGATGCTGCAAACTACCTGGTATTTACATTGACTGCGGCTACTATGAGGATAGAGGTATTACCTGATTCTGTTATTACTGATATAGGAGGGGTGCATCAGTTTAAAGCCACTGCCTTTGATGCTGATGAAGAAATAATATTAGGCAAAGGTTTTGTCTGGTCTACAGGCAATAATTCAATCTGTGAGGTTGACTCAGATGGATTGGTATTTGCTAAAGGAGAGGGTGAATGTGAGGTTACAGCCTCGTCTGACGATATATCAGGCAGTGCTATAATGTCAATTTCTCCTTTTGCGGTCGGACCATCAGATGTGACATTAATTCCCGGTGATGAAAGCATAGAGATCAAGTGGAATGGTGTCATCAGTGCGCAATCTTACAATATATACTGGAGCACAACACCTGATGTAACAAAGGATAATGGAAATCTGCTAAGCAATATTGAAGATACAGGGTTTGTTCATGAGGGACTTACAAATGGCATTAAATACTATTATGTAATTACCTCTGCAAATGACGCAGGAGAGGGAGATATATCTGATGAGTTCTCTGCAATTCCAGGTAATGTCTTTGTCTATGTTGCAAATAAGGGTTCCAATGATATCACTATCTACAATATAGATATGGCGACAGGAAAATTGAGTTATACAGGAAATGCAGAAACCAAAGATTCTCCATCTTCTCTGGTAACTGACCCTACAGGCAGATATCTGTATATGATAACTGATATGTCTAATCTGGTATCTATTTACAGTATAGACAGTGAAACTGGATATCTGGAGTTAATTGAAGATGTGACAACTAAATATATCCCCTCTTCTATAACAACTGATCTTACAGGTAGGTACCTGTATATAACAAACAAATGGGCAAATAAGATATCCATATACAGTATAAACAGCATGAGCGGTGAACTAAGCCCATTGGGAGATATTATCACTGGCAAATATCCCTCTTCTATTGTGATCGATCCTTCAGGCAGCCATATATATGTCACAAATAAATGGTCAATGACCATATCTATGTATAGCATAGATCCAGCAAATGATGAATTGACTCTATTAGGAGAAGTTATTGCCGGAGATAAGCCATTCTCTATGGATATCGACCCTTCAGGAAAATTCCTGTATGCTGCTGACATTGGTTCAGGTGAAATATCTATCTACAATATAGACAGCATCACTGGAAAATTAAGTTTAGCAGGTAAAATTGTAAGCGGAGAACATCCTTTATCATTAGCAGTTGATAACAAAGGGAGATATCTATATGCTGCAAACATGAAATCTGATACCATATCTATCTATAGCATAGATTCAATTAGCGGTAAGTTGACCTTGTCAGGAGAAGTTATTGCTGATGCTGCAACACCTTCTGCAACAGGAGGTGACCCATCTTTTATAGAAGCAGGAGAATCCTCAGCAGAAGCTCCTCTCAAGCCATCGTTTATAGCAATTGATCCTACAGGGAGATACCTCTATGTGACTAACAAAGGCTCTGGTGATATCTCTATGTATAAGATAGACAAAGAGACTGGAGGTCTTACTCTATCAGGAAGCATAGAATCAGGGGATGAGCCAGTTTCAATGACTATCTATACTATTGGAAGAGAGATACATATAGGCAACTCTATAGATATAGAGTTTGTAATAAGATAGGTAGGTAGTTAATTACAGTTCTGCAAGGATTTTATCCTTGCAGAACTGTTTTATCCTTTCCGATAACATCCATTATCATCCTAGTGTCTATTGGTCTGTATGGAAGAAGGAAATTCTCTTTCAATTGTTGTACCCTGATATAAGATTCCCTGATCCTATATTCTGGTATCTCTCTCTTATCTATGAGGTCAAACAGAATATCAGGGATAGCCTCTGTCTCTTCTTCTCTATCCTGAGATATAAGGATTATGTCACAACCTGCATCTATACATTTCACTATTGTCTCTTCTCTGCTGAAATTCTCAGATATAGCTTTCATGGAGAGGTCATCGGTAATCACAACTCCATTAAACCCCATGTCTCTTCTCAATATATCGGTTATAATCTTTTTAGATAAGGTGGCAGGATATCTCTCATCTAATTTATCATAGATAATATGGGCTGTCATTATTGTATGCAGGTTATTCCTGACAGCATATTGGAATGGGACCATCTCTGTCTGAATCAGCCTTTTAATGTTATGAGTCAGACGTGGCAATTCAGAGTGAGAATCAGCATCAGTATCACCATGACCCGGAAAATGTTTTCCACATGCGATCATCCCATTATCCTGAAGTCCTGATATTAAAGCAAGACCTAAGGTGCTGACAATATCAGGATTATCTCCAAATGCCCTGTCTCCAATAACAGGGTTAGATGGATTTGTATTTATATCAAGCACAGGTGCAAAATTCATATTTATACCTACTGCCTTTAACTCCCTTGCCATAAGCCTTCCTATCTTATAGACCTCCTCTATAGAGTGGTACCTGCCCAGAATACTATTGGCTGGAAGTTGAGTAAACGGCAATGATAGCCTATTGATCCTTCCTCCCTCATGGTCAATAGATACAAAGAGGGGAATATCTCCTGTTAATCTTTGCAGACTATTACAAAGGGAGGCTATTTGAAATGGATCACAGAGATTTCTCTTAAATAATATTACCCCGCCTAGATAACCCTTTTTAATCAACCGGATTATTCCCTTGGAGGGAGTATCGCCATTAAAACCAAGCATCAGCAACTGACCTGCCATCTCTTTTAAATTCATCAGTTGCCTTTACAATAGTCTGAGAGAAATCTCACAAGGAGTCTCACACCTATGCCAGTTGCCCCTTTTGGTATATATGGCTTTTTCTTTTCATTCCATGATGTCCCTGCAATATCAAGATGTACCCATGGATAATTGTCTGCAAATTTAGAGAGAAACAATGCTGCTGTAATACTGCCTCCTGCTCTTCCACCGACATTTTTGACATCAGCAATATCACTTTTTATCTGTTCATTATATTCTTCAACTAATGGAAGCTCCCATAGCTTTTCTCCAGTAATATCACCTGCCTTCTTTAACATTGCAATCAACCGATCATCATTTCCCATTGCCCCTATTACACCGTTTCCCAATGCAATAACGCATGCTGTGGTAAGTGTAGCAATATCTATGACTGCCGCAGGTTTATAATCATCGGCATAGCAAAGGGCATCAGATAATATCATCCTTCCCTCTGCATCAGTATTTATTACCTCTATTGTTTTGCCTGACATAGTCTTTAGAACATCACCAGGCTTAATTGCATTGCCGCCAGGCATATTTTCTGTAGCAGGAAGCAACCCTACAAGGTTGACAGGGAGTTTAAGCTGAGCCGCTATTTTCATCGCCCCCAACACTACTGCCCCGCCTGACATGTCATCCTTCATCTGTTCCATCTTATCACTCGGCTTCAGAGATATACCACCGCTGTCAAATGTAATGGATTTTCCTGCTAACACAACAGGGGCATCTTTTTTCTTCATGCCATTATACTCAAGGATGATAAACATGGGGGGTTCCATGCTACCCTTTGCAACTCCTAACAATGCCCCCATCCCTAACCTTTCCATCCTTGCTCTATCTAATATTTTACACTTTATCCCCACTTCTTTAGCCATCTCTTTTGCAATACCTACAAGCCTTTCAGGTGTCACAACATTTGATGGATGATTTCCAAGGTCGCGGGCAAAATTTGTCCCTTCAGCCAGTATAGTTCCTCTATCAATCCCTCTCCTTACAGAGCCTATTTTCTTTTCACTGCTTTCAACAAATGTCCACTCTTTTATCTCTTTTTTGTCAGAATCTTTATCACTCTTATATTTATCAAACCTGTATAGACCCAACAGACCTCCTTCTACCATAACCTGAGCAGCATCTTCAACTGAATAATTTTTTCTATCAGTCTCACTGACAGATGTAGAAAGACTTTTTATTCCCAGTTCTCTTATATGAGAGCATGCACGTCCCATTGCCTGCCTGAGTCTGTCACTATTAAACTCTTCTTTTTTTCCGAGACCAACCAGCAAGACCCTTTTGGCTGGCATTTTTCCCTTGACATGAAGCATGATGCTCTGATTCAGCACTCCTGTAAATTCATTATCCTTTATTATATCACTTATCATTCCACCCAATATCTGATCTATCTTCTTTATATCATCTTCTTCGCTGATATTCTTACCTTCAAAGTGTCTTAGTACAACAACCTCTGCCTTTTCCTGTTCTATTTTTCCTTTTTTTGTCTTTATCTCCATCCTTTCCATCCTTTCATGTTTACTTAGTTTATATTGTTTAAACCATTACAATCTTCTTATATCACCTACTGAAGATGCCATTATAAATATCTTGATATTATTAGCATCAGGGTCAGAGGGAAAAATAAAAAAATTCTTTAATGATGAGAAATTAATACTGCCAGTATTATTCTGAATATCGTCAAGATTACAAAAGCCACAGATAACTTCACCATCTTTAAAATGCACCATTACTCTTTTCCCCTTTGGTTCTATTAAACCAAACTTCTTCTTTTCCCTGTATTCCTTTTTCCCCTCATGACTTTTTACATAATAGATAGCCTTCAGGTCAGAGAGAAATATATCAAGAGTCTCAACTCCTTCTTCATCCTTTTCAATATCAATTCTAATTTTATCACTCTCTTCAGAAAAATCGTGCAAAAGCCCCTTTTTTATATTGCCATCCTTATAATGTATAACTACCTTTTTTTCCGATGGAATGTCTTTATCCATATAGCACTCCTTCTTTAATGTCCATCCATAAATGGATGGACATTATTTGATTTATACACCTCTTTTTTCAGGCTGCCATATATACTTATGCATCTGTAATTGCAGCCTGACAGCTATTTTGTCTTGAATTATATATTCTGCCAGATATCTCGGATCCATAACTCCGAATACAGGAGAAAAGATAACCTGACACCTATTATTAATTGAATATTTATTTATCTTCTCTATTGCCCATCTATAATCACTATAATTGGCTATAACAAACTTTACTTCATCTTTTTCCATAAGAACATCTATGTTTTCCCATAGCATCTTCTCACTCATCCCACTGTCAGGACATTTTATATCCATAACAATCTTAATCCTTTTGTCTAATCTGCTTATATCCAAACTCCCATTAGTTTCAACAGATAATATGTAACCCTCTCTTAATAACATCTCTGTCAGAGGGTATATCTCCTTTTGCAGTAATGGCTCACCGCCTGTAATCACTGCTCTTTTACAATTATATCTCTTTACCCTCTCTGCTATCTCTTCTATTATCACCTCCTCTCCATCATAATATGCATATTGTGTGTCACACCACTTACAGGTCAGATTGCACCCTGATGTTCTTATAAACACAAATGGAAATCCAGCAAGAGAAGACTCACCTTGAATAGTATAATATATCTCACTTATCTTCATTATTTACTTTTACCCTTTATTAATGAATTATAGCTATAAGTTTGATTTTATACAAAAGTTTATAATGTGTCAATTTCAATTATCAGCAAAAGAGAGAGAATATGTTTTCTATTCTAAAACATATTACTTAATTATCCCTTGACTTTTGCAGTATATTTTTTTACCCTGATGTAAATTTTCATATTAACTCATATAATAAGGAGTTGTCAGGATGTATGATGTAAGCGTAATTGGGGCAGGTCCTGCAGGGAGTTATACTGCATATCTTCTGGCTAAAAAAGGCTATAGTGTGGTTGTCCTTGAGGAAGATCCTATGCCGGGCATAAATGTCTTATGTTCTGGTATTATAGGAAAAGAGGCATTTGATAGATTCAATCTTCCAGAAAATTCAACATTAAATTCTCTACAGTCTCTAAGATTTATCTCACCTTCAGGTATTACCCTGAGATATGATGCCAAACGTATCCTGGCGTATATTATAGACAGAAAGATTTTTGACTTTAACATAGCTCAATGGGCTGAAAAAGAAGAGGTCTCCTATCTGTGTAATTCTCATGTGGAAGCTATAGAGGTTGAAAAAAACAGGGTTAAGGTCATTTATAGCAATGAAGAAAAAAGAGAACATCTATATGCCAGAATATCAGTAGTTGCCTCTGGGTTTGGATCATCTCTTTTAAACAGCTTTGATGGGTTTAATTCTATAGATTTCTTACAGGCAGCACAGGTAGAAGCACCCATGAGAGATATTAAAGAGGTTGAGATATATCTTGGTCAGGATATTGCTCCACAGTCCTTTGCATGGGCAATCCCAACCCATAATAATATGGTACGGATAGGACTTACAACAAAAGAAAGGGCACGATACTATATGACTAAACTTCTTGAGACACCTCTTATAAAGGAGAGACTGGATTCATCAGACATATCTATTAATTATAGTTTAATACCATTAGCAGGGATAAAGAGGAGTTTCAGAGAACGGATGATTTTGGTTGGGGAGGCAGCAGGTCAGGTTAAGACTACAACAGGTGGAGGCATCTATTATGGACTTCTCTGTTCAGAGATAGCCTCAGATGTAATTGATAAGAAATTTCAAAAAGGGGGAGTTGGCCATGAGGCGGCATTTAGTGAATATGATAAGAGGTGGAAAGAAATACTCAGACCTGAGATGAAAATGGGATGTCTTCTTCGTAAATTATATAATAGCTTCTCTGACAGACATATAAACTTCTTAATAGATATTGCAAATAGAGACGGGATTATGCCGATAGTCATGAAAAAGGCAAATTTTGACTGGCACGCTAATCTTATATCCTCTTTGTTAAAGTTTATAACCCCGCTATCAACTGAAACCTGATTATAGTTCAGTCAGACCTAAGATTTAGTTTATTAGTCCTATTAGTCCTATAGTAGATAGCTAGCAATTCCTCTTTTGTTACGATTGCGTCAAAAGCAACATTTTCTTTCAGGATGTTTTCTCTGCCACCCTCCTGCCTGTCTACAAGTACAATCGTCTTTATAACATCAAGTCCAAATTTTCTTGCCTTTTGTATAGCCTCAATAGTGGATCCACCTGTTGTAACAACATCATCAACAATAATTACCTTATTCCCTTTTTTAACATCACCTTCTATAAAATATTGAAGACCATGTCCTTTTGGTGCCTTTCTTACTACAAAGGCATTTATTAGATGACCCTTTGTCCAGCCTATAAGAGATACCGCACTTGCTATAGGGTCAGCACCAAGAGTAAGTCCGCCAATTGCATCTATATTAAGGTGTGATATCATATCAAATATCAGGTTTCCAATAAGAAACTTACCTTTACCATTGCAGGTAGTCTTTTTACAATCTATATAAATTTCACTCTTCTTGCCTGATGACAGCTCAAAGATTGGTCTATCAGCTACCTGAAGTGATTTTGAAACGATAATATCAATCAATTTCTCTTTCATCATGATCGTAATACGCTTGTTTATTATCTACTTTATTGAAAGGTTTAATTCTTTTATCTTTTTGGTAAGAGTATTTCTATTTATTCCCAATAAGTGAGCTGCCTGTGTTTTGTTTCCATTTGTCTCTTTTAATATAAAGGTTATCAATGGTTTTTCAAACTCTTTTATTAACATTGAGTAGATGTTTTTACCTTTACAATCTTTCATCTTCTTAACAAAATTTTTGAGTTTCTTGTCTACAAAATCTTCTATATGCTGGCACTCCTTTGACTCAGAAGGAAACTCTTCTCCTCGAGACATACCTTTTATCTGATGAATATTCCTCTTTATCAGCTCCTCAGAGGCTATTACTATACACTTATCATTATTTTCCCTCACTTCTATATCTTCCACATTCTTCATCCCATCCACATCTGCCTCAATAATAATAAGAGATGATATGCTCTTCTTTATTATTTCTGGAAAGTAAGGGGAGCCAAAAAAGGTAATGGTCACATCAAATCCATCAGTTTTAAAGTTTTTTTCAATGAATTTATGAAGAGACTTATTATCTTTAGAGCTAATTAAGAGGACTTCTTTTTTTGACATAATATTACTTCCTCCAGAAATGATTTAGAGTCAATTAATTAGCATACTATACAGATTCTGTCAATATTAAAAAATCACCCAAAAACAGAAATTGGAAATGAGTATAACCCAATCAAGGGATATTCAGGGGTATTTTTCAGATATCCATATTTGTTTTTGTTTGAATTAATCCCCAAACTTTATTATAAACACACAAGTAACTATTCAGCTATTAGAGGGTGAGGGGTTCCAATTTCAAAACATCTTTGCCTATATGATTATATTGTGCTATATTATAAGGGCTTACATACAAAAATCGCAATTACCCAATATCTTGTGGAAAGGTAAATATCAATCCGAAGAACAAAT
>JBHHUU010000005.1:0-33805 GCA_046753905.1 Nitrospirota bacterium
ATACGCATTATAAAGTCTTTGGAACCCCTTGCTCTGTATTAGCTGAATAGTTACACTGCTATTTATAAATAATATTTCATGCTATGACACTTGATTTTTTAGTCTTTTCTGTATAATATTCATAAAATAATAGAGACAGAATGAAAAACATTGATACAAATATAACAGTTGATGATAGATGTGCAGTATTAGAAAAGGTAAGGATAAGAAAGAGGATAAAAGAGCAGAGAGATAGACTGAGCAGGGCGGAGAGGAGAGAAAAGAGCAGAAAAATAAAGAAAAGATTATTTGCTTTGGATGATTTTTTGCTCTCTATGGCAATCCATTTCTTTGTCTCTTTTGGGAGTGAGGTTGAAACAGCAGAGATAATAAAAGAGGCTATTAATAAGGGGAAGAGAGTAGCAGTTCCTATCACAGAGCATAAACATAACAGTCTGATCCTTTCACAGATTAATGATTATGACAAAGAGCTGGAGACAGGTCATTGGGGGATATTGGAGCCTAGAAAAAAATATCTGAGAGAGGTCAATATAGATGATATAGAGCTTATGGTTCTGCCCGGGGTAGTATTTGATGAAAAAGGAAACCGCATAGGTTATGGAAAGGGATATTATGACAGACTCCTTTCAGGGATAAAGGGAAAGATACCTCTTGTGGGCTTATGTTATGAGATGCAGGTGCTTAAGGAAATACCGTCTTTGCATTATGATATAATAGTAGATAAGATTATAACAGAAGAGAGAGTAATAGATATTAATAATAGTGGATAACATAATGGATATAAAAAAGATAGAGGCAGGTGTCAGGCTTATATTAGAAGGGATAGGAGACGATCCAGAGAGGCCGGGCTTACGGGGCACCCCAAAAAGAGTTGCTGAGATGTATGGAGAAATATTCTCTGATTCTGATGTCAAAACTGAAATGTTACTCAAACCTATAGAAGGAGAGCATCATGATGAGATGGTATTAGTGAGAGATATCCCCTTTTATTCTATCTGTGAACATCATCTGATGCCTTTTTTTGGAAAGGCACATATCGCATATATACCAGCAAATGGCCGCATGGTAGGATTAAGCAAATTAGCAAGGGCATTGGATATGATTGCGAGGCGACTTCAGATACAGGAGAGGTTGACTTCTCAATTAGCAGATATTATTATGAAAAGCCTCAGGCCAAGAGGGGCAATGATAGTCGTAAATGCTGAACATCTCTGTATGTCAATGAGAGGTGTAAAAAAACCAGGGTCAAAGACTGTCACATCTGCTGTAAGGGGACTCTTCAAGACGAGTGAGTCTACAAGGGCTGAGATGCTTGAACTTATTAAGAGAGATTAAGAGAGGTTAATTATGGGTGCAAATATAATAGACGGTAAATTAACAGCAAAAGAGATAAGGAATAAGATAAAGATAGAGGTTGAGGAATTAAAGGATAGAAGCAAAACTCAACCCGGACTTGCAGCGGTTCTTGTAGGTGAAAACCCTGCTTCACAGGTTTATGTAAGGAATAAGAGAAGGGCATGCGATCAGGCAGGCATATATTCAGAGGAACGTAAGCTCTCTGCTGACATCAGTCAGGAGGACTTATTAAAACTAATTAATGAACTAAATGAAGATAAGCGGATAGATGGTATATTGATTCAACTTCCTCTGCCTTCTCATATAGACTCAAAGGTTATACTTGAATCGGTTTCACCATTTAAAGATGTAGATGGATTTCACCCATATAATCTTGGCAGATTATTAATAGGTGATCCTCTCTTTTCATCCTGCACACCATACGGTGTAATAGTAATGTTAGAGTATTACAATATACAAATAGAGGGGAAAGAGGCTGTAATTATAGGGAGGAGCAATATAGTGGGAAAACCACTGAGTGTTATGCTGACAGCTAAAAATGCCACTGTTACAGTATGCCACTCAAAGACAGGAAATCTGAAAGAAGTATGCAGGAGGGCGGATATATTAGTCGCTGCTATAGGAAGACCCAGAATGGTCACAGGTGATATGGTAAAGGATGGGGTAGTAGTGGTAGATGTAGGGATAAATCGACTGAATAATGGCACATTAGCAGGAGATGTTGATTTTGACACTGTATCAAAAAAGGCGTCATGGATAACGCCTGTGCCAGGAGGAGTAGGTCCTATGACTATAGCAATGCTTTTACAGAACACATTAGACTCAGCAAAAAGGAAGGTAGAACAGTAGACTGAAGAGAGAAGTTTTTTCATACACGGGGGTGAGCAAGTCTGTTCATGAATGTTTACTGCTCTACTGTTCTACTTTAAACGAGGATATAAAATATGATTATTACCAAAAAAAAAGATGTTATAAACGTACTTGAGGCGCTTAAAGACAGAAAAAAGGTCTTTCTGTTAGGATGCAGTGAGTGTGCCTCTTTGTGCGGGACAGGAAATGAAGAGGCATTAGAGGATATGAAAAAGGAGTTGGAAGCCAATAATATTGAGGTTACTGGCTGGTTTATACCCAAGACAGCATGTCAGGTCTTGGGGACAAAAAGAGAGCTTAAGGCACATAAGGAGGCTATAGCTGCCTCAGATGCAATACTCACCATGTCATGTGGTGCCGGCACACAGACAACAGAGGATATCTTCCCTGAGAAGAGGGTCTATACTGCAAATGACACCCTATTCCTGGGTAATATGACAAGATTTAAGCATTTTGACGAACGATGTTCCTTATGCGGGGACTGTGTGCTTAACAATACCGGCGGGATATGTCCTGTTACAACATGCCCAAAGGGTCTTTTAAACGGTCCGTGCGGCGGTGTAAAAAATGGCAAGTGTGAGGTAAACCGTGAGCTTGATTGTTGTTGGGTAAGGATATATGAGAGATTAAAGAAGATAGGGGACCTTGATAAGATGAAGGAGATAAATGGTCCAAAAGATTACAGTAAGCATGTAAGACCAATGGTAGTGGTTATGGAGAGGTGATATGAAACGATTTAAAGAAGCACTGGAGTCAGGGGAGTTTGTTGTAACTGCAGAGTGTGGTCCTCCAAAGGGGACAGACCTGCATGAAATGATAGAGAATATCAAGTCCATTAAGGGAAAGGTAAATGCTATAAATGCCACTGATAATCAATCTGCTGTAATGAGGGTCTCATCTATGGCAATCTGTAAGATTATACTTGATATGGGCATAGAACCTATATTCCAGTTGACATGCAGAGACAGAAATCGTCTCGCCATTCAATCTGACCTGCTTGGAGCAGATGTTCTTGGCATAAAGAACCTCTTATCTCTTACAGGCGATTATGTCAGTACAGGTGATCATAAAGAGGCAAAGCCAGTGTTTGATATAGAGTCTGTCCAACTCCTTCAGGTAGTTGAGACACTAAATAGTGGAATAGATATGGCTGGCAACAGACTCACGGGACCAACTGATATCTTTGCCGGCGCTACTGTTACGCCCGAGTCAGACCCGATAGAACCACAGTTATTAAAATTCGAAAAGAAGATTAAGGCAGGAGCGAAATTCTTTCAGACTCAGGCAATATATGATATAGAGGCATTTAAAAAGTTCATGGAGTATACAAGGGGACTGCATGTTAGTGTCCTGGCAGGAATACTCCTTCTAAAATCCGCAGGCATGGCTAACTATCTGAACAGGAATGTCCCAGGCATAAGAGTGCCAGATGAGCTGATAACTGAATTAAAGGAGGCAGGCAAAGAGAAGGCATCAGAAACAGGGATTGATATTGCAGTCAGGACAATTAAAGGGGTCAAAGACTATTGCAGTGGTGTCCATATCATGGCTATTGGGGCAGAGGATAAGATACCTGAGATAATTGATAGGGCTGGGTTATAACAGAATAGATAAAAAATCAAAATGCAAAAATGAGGCAATAAAAAACTACCTTCTTAGAAGGTGGTTTTTTATTAAGATAGAAGAGCATCATTTCAGATCAGGTCTCTATGAGTAGTGAGACCTAAACCCTAAGGTGACGCTATAAACTCTTTTCCACTCCTCATCCTGTAATAGCTGAATAGTTCGTAAAATTTAGCATAAAAAGCGGACATTTCTATTTTGCCTTGGCAGAAGGGTTGACAAAGGATAAGAGTATCAATATAATGTGATTCTCTTTAGAGTATATTAAAATAGCCATCAAGAGAGATTAGGATAAGGTTTAAGGAAATATAAAATAGAGGGAATTAACATAATGGCACATCCAAAACATAAGATATCCAGAACCAGACGGGATAAGCGAAGGTCCCATAAAAGTTTACATGTTACAAGTTTAGCAGTTTGTCCTCAGTGCAAAGAACCTAAGTTGCCTCATTATGTATGTATGAGTTGCGGTACTTATAATGGTCGGGAAGTAATTGTTAAGAAAGAGAGTTGAGACTTTTAATATATTAAAATATGATATGATTCCTTCCTTCTTTAAATCTATTCCTTTATTTATCTTTAAATTTGAAAGATAGAAATTAGGGACTGAAAAAAGAGAGAGTAATTAGCAAGTAAACCCTATATTATTCTCTGAAATAGTCAGGAGGAAGATAACCACTCTATTTTAGATATTTATTAAGAGTAGAATTCCATGAAGATAGCATTAGATGCAATGGGAGGGGACAATTCACCGGCCACAGAGGTAGAAGGTGCTGTATTATCTGTGAGAGAATGTGAAACAGAGATAATACTTGTTGGCGATGAAAAGCTCCTCAAAGATGAACTTAAAAAATATTCGCTAAAAGATAATCTTATCTCTGTTGTTCATGCCCCTCAAAAGATCAGAATGGATGAATCTCCATCATCAGTAATCAGAAAAAAGAGAGATTCTTCTATATGGATCGCCACTGAACTGGTTAAGAACAGAGAGGCAAGTGCCATAATAAGTGCTGGAAATACTGGTGCTACAATGGCAACATCAATCTTTCTTTTAGGGGTATTGAAAGGTATAGAACGGCCTGCTATTGCCACTATCCTTCCCAGTTTGCAAGGTACATCTATCATATTAGATGTAGGGGCAAATGTAGATTGTAAACCTCAGCAGCTATTGCAGTTTGGTATAATGGGACATGAATATGCCAAAACGATCATTGGAAAGACCAATCCAACGGTAGGTCTTCTAAGTATCGGGGAAGAGGATGTAAAAGGGAATGAATTGACCAAAGATGCCTTTAAGATGCTTAAAGAGAGTTTTCTGAATTTCATTGGTAATATAGAAGGCAAGGATGTCTATAATGGTTATGCTGATGTAATTGTATGTGATGGGTTTATTGGAAATATTTCGTTGAAGATAAGTGAGGGGTTATCAAACTCAATTATTAGATTTTTAAAGAGAGAAATAGAGAGAACTATTATTGGAAAAATAGGATATCTGTTATTAAAACCGACATTTATGAGGTTTAAAAAAATGGTTAATTATGAAGAGTATGGAGGCGCTCCCTTATTGGGTATAAATGGAGTCAGTATAATATGTCATGGCAATTCATCAGGAAAGGCTATCAAAAATGCGATAAAGGTAGCATTGGTTTTTGGTAAGAATAGAATAAATGAACATATTCAGAATGATATTGAGGAAACAATGGAGTTGAATTCAGCAGGAAGGCTTTAATGCTAATGAGATTATAATGGATATTAAAGGAGTAAAAAATGGGATAAGATCGAGGATTATAGGTACGGGCTTATATGTGCCCAAGAGTGTAATGAGCAATAGCGACTTGGAAAAGATGGTAGATACCTCTGATCAATGGATTGTTGAGCGGACAGGAATACGGGAAAGGAGAATTGCCATGGATGGTGAAACAACCTCATTCATGGCAGCAAAGGCATCAGAAAAGGCATTAGAGATGGCAAATACCTCTGTTGAAGAGATAGATATTATTATTGTGGCTACCTCTACTCCAGATATGTTTTTTCCGTCCACTGCCTGTATGGTTCAGAATAATCTGGGGGCAAAGAGGTCATTTGCATTTGATATCTCTGCTGCATGTTCCGGATTTATATATGCCCTGTCTGTGAGTGATCAATATATAAGGAGTGGTTTTTGTAAGACTGCTCTTGTAATAGGTTCAGAGGTCTTATCCACAATAACAGACTGGACAGACAGAACAACATGTGTGATATTTGGAGATGGTGCAGGGGCTGTTGTTCTTAAAAAAAGTGATGGGGAGAGAGGGGTGCTGTCCACACATCTTTATTCTGATGCCAAATTCTGGGACCTGATATATGTGCCTGGTGGCGGTTCACGGTGTCCTCCTTCTGAGAAGATGTTAAAAGACAGACTAAATTCTATGAAAATGAAGGGAAATGAGACATTTAAGATAGCTGTCAGGGCACTGGAAGAGGCTTCAAGAGAGGCATTAAGATATAATGATATATCTGTCTCAGATATAGCTTTTTTTATACCTCATCAGGCAAATTATAGAATAATTAAGGCTGTTGCAGATAGACTGCATATTTCTATGGATA
Organism: Nitrospirota bacterium; assembly: GCA_046753905.1. GTDB lineage: Bacteria > Nitrospirota > Nitrospiria > JBHHUU01 > JBHHUU01 > JBHHUU01. The sequence goes on from JBHHUU010000005.1 coordinate 6,436, forward strand.
ATGTGTTCATAAATATTGACAGATATGGTAATACCTCTTCAGCCTCTATCCCTATAGCATTGGATGAAGCAGTAAGATCAAACAGAATAAATGATGGAGATATTATAATTATTAGTGCATTTGGGGGAGGACTTACCTGGGGGTCAGCAGCAATTAGATGGTAAGGGGTATTACAAAACAAGGAAAGAGAGGTGATATTAGTTGGATAACCAATTAGAGAATAAATGGGCACTTATTCTTGGTTCATCAAGTGGTTTTGGAGAGGCTTGTGCCATTGAGCTTGCAAAGAGAGGGATGAATATCTTTGGTGTGCATCTGGACAGAAGGTCAACTCTTCCCAATGTTGAACGGATTATAAAAGAGATAAAAAGCTCAGGGAAAGAGGCAATCTTTTTTAATATAAATGCCTCAGACCCTGAAAAACGTGAGGCTGTTTTAGAACAGATTCATACACACCTCTCTAATGACAGGAGGGAGGATAGTAATTTTATAAAGGTATTTATCCACTCTCTGGCTTTTGGGACATTGAGACCATATATATCATCTACGTCTAAAGAGACTATCAGCAAATCACAGATTGATATGACTTTAGATGTTATGGCAAACAGCCTTGTTTACTGGGTACAGGATATGATAAAGAGATGTTTTCTGAAAAAGGGAAGCAGGATATTTGCCATGACAAGTGCGGGTGGGCAGAGGGTATGGAAGTCATACGGAGCAGTATCATCTGCAAAGGCAGCTCTTGAATCACATATCAGGCAGTTGGCGCTTGAACTATCCCCACTGGGAATAACTGCAAATGCTATAAGGGCAGGTGTTACAGATACTCCAGCCCTCCGAAAAATACCGGGATGGGAGGATATGATAAAGCTCGCGTCTTCAAAAAATCCAGGCGGACGCATAACTACACCAAAGGATATCGCACTTGCTGTAGCTGTGCTTTCACACCCTGATATATATTGGATGACAGGAAATGTTATTGGTATAGATGGTGGTGAGTTTATTGTAGATTAGATATTTACTTTTTTTATTGACATATTTTGAAAAATTTATCAATATAATATGGAGAAGTGTTAGCAAAAAACCATACTGAAAACATTATGCCAAAGATAGCTTTTCTATTTCCTGGTCAGGGTTGCCAATATAAGGGCATGGGGAAAGAGCTATTTGAAGATTATCAAGAGGTGCGTGATATCTATGACATTGCCAGTGATGGGCTAAAATGGGATGTCGCTGATTTATGTTTTAATGACCATGAAAACAGGATAAATGAGACAGAGTTTACCCAGCCTGCAATTCTGACTACTAGCATTGCCATTATGAGTATTCTTGAAAAGGAGGGGATATATCCTTCTATAGTGGCAGGGCACAGTCTGGGAGAGTATTCTGCTGTTGTGGCAGCTAAAGGGCTTAAATTTTCTGAGATGGTAAAGATTGTCCAGAAAAGAGGACAATATATGACGGATGCCGTGCCCAGAGGAAGAGGTATGATGGCTGCAATTATAGGTCTGACTAAAGATGATGTAAAATTAATATGTAAAGAAAGCTCTGATAATGGTGATAGTGTCTTTGCTGCAAATCTAAACTCTGCCTTGCAGATTGTTATCTCAGGTATGAAATCAGCGGTAGAGAGGGCAATGTCATTGGCAAAAGAAAAGGGTGCCAAAAAGATAGTTGCTCTTCCTGTGTCTGTCCCTTCACATTCTCCTCTGATGGAATCAGCCAGCAATAGACTTGCAGCAGAGTTTGAAGAGATAAAATTTAAAAAACTTAGGGTGCCGTTGGTAAATAATACAGAGGCAAGAGAGATATCATCTCCAGAAGATATCAAAAATTCATTAATAAAACAGCTCATCTCTCCTCTATTATGGGAGGATTCAGTGAAATATATGATCTCTTATGGAATTGATACATTTGTGGAGGTTGGACCTGGAAGGGTCTTATCCTTTCTGACAAAAAAGATTTATAAAGATGCAGCGGCAGTATCAGAAGAGCGACAGAAGCCAAAGGACTCACTCAGGATATTTAATATAGAGGATACATCTAGTCTGAAAAAAACTATAAGGGGGTTAGAATAAATAATGGGTTTAGAAGGAAAGGTCGGATTAATAACAGGATCAAGCAGAGGTATTGGAAAATCTATTGCTTTGCGGTTAGCTAAGGCAGGAGTAAATGTTGTCATTACAGGGAGAGATATAGGGAAGATAAATGAGACTGTTAAGGAGATAGAGGGTGTGAGAAGAGAGACAATTGGTGTTAAGACAGATGTCTCTGATATAGATGAGGTAAAGAATACAATTGATACAATATTGGAGAGGTTTGGAAGATTAGATATCCTTGTGAACAATGCAGGTATTACGAGGGACAGGCTTCTTTTAAGGATGAACAAGGATGACTGGGAAACAGTATTAAATATAAACCTGACAGGTGTATATAATTGTACAAAATTAGCGATTCGTCAAATGGTTAAGCAAAGGATGGGGAAGATAGTCAACATAACCTCCATGGTAGGGGCAATGGGCAATATTGGTCAGGCAAATTATGCCGCATCCAAAGGCGGAATAATCGCCTTTACTAAGTCTGTGGCAAGGGAATATGCCGGGCGGGGAATAAATGTAAATGCTGTGGCACCAGGCTATATTGAAACCGATATGACATCTGTATTAGATGATAATGCGAAGAAAGAGCTATTAAAACAGATACCATTTAAGAGATTTGGGAGTCCATGGGATGTTGCTAATTGTGTCAGTTTTTTGGTCTCAGATGAATCATCCTATATTACAGGGCAGGTACTTCATGTAAATGGTGGTCTGTTAATGTCATAAACTTAATCCCCTCACCCTAACTCTCCCCCAGAGGAGGAGAGGGTTAGGGTGAGGGGGCAACCTTTGAAATTACTGCTAAAGGAGGTGAAATAATAAGATGCCGGTAGAAGAAAAGGTCAAAAAGATAATAATGGATCAGCTTGATGTAGAGGAAGAAGATATCGTTCAAGATGCCTCTTTTGTAGAGGATTTAGGGGCAGATTCTTTAGATACAGTAGAGCTGGTAATGGCATTTGAAGAAGAGTTTGGTATTGAGATACCAGATGAAGACGCAGAAAAGATACTTGTCGTGCAAAATGCTATTGACTATATTAAAGATAAAATATAGATTAAGGAATTCTAATATTATAGTTACGTTAAAATAAAAAGGGGTAATGATTTAATAATGCCTTCCCCCTGTCTAAATTAAGATATCATAGAGGGGGAGGCATAGGAGGAAAGATTCTGGAAAAAAGAGTTGTAGTGACAGGATTAGGAATGGTTACTCCTCTTGGGAATAGTGCAGAAGAGACATGGGGGGGTATATGTGCGGGCAAATCTGGGATTCAAATGATTACCCATTTTGATCCTGAAGGTGTAGCAAGTAAGATCGCTGGTGAGGTAAAAGGATTTGAACCTGCTAAATATATGGAGAAAAAAGATGTAAAAAAGATGGATACCTTCATCCATTACTCTATAGCTGCAAGCAGGATGGCTGTTGAGGATGCCTTGCTTAAGATTACAGATGATAACGCAGACAGGGTGGGTGTATATGTAGGATCAGGTATAGGTGGACTCCCTGCAATAGAGCATTATCACACACAGCTCCTTAATAGTGGTTATAAAAAAATATCCCCTTTCTTTATTCCAATGACCCTTATAAATCTTACTTCAGGTCAGATTGCCATCCAACTCGGGGTAAAGGGACCGAACTCATGTTCTGTGAGTGCATGCTCTACAGGGAGTCATTCCATAGGTGATGCATTTCGAATCATACAACGTGGTGATGCTGATGCAATGATAGCAGGAGGGAGCGAGGCAACAATAAGTCCCCTGGGAGTGGGAGGATTCTGTGCTATGAAGGCACTATCTACAAGAAATGATGAACCTGCAAGGGCAAGCCGTCCCTTTGACAGAGATCGGGATGGTTTTGTTATGGGAGAGGGAGCTGGTATATTAGTGCTGGAAGAGCTGCAATCTGCACTGAAAAGAGGAGCAAAGATATATTGTGAGATCGTCGGCTATGGAATGAATGGAGATGCCTATCATATTACTGCACCATCACCTGACGGAGAGGGCGCAGCAAAGTGTATAAAACTGGCATTGAATGATGCAGGCCTTTTACCTGAAGATATAGAATATATTAATGCCCATGCAACCTCAACATTTGCAGATGTCTTAGAAACAAAGGCAATAAAGAGAGTCTTTGGTGACAACGCCTATAACATACCCGTAAGTTCTACAAAGTCTATGATAGGTCATCTGCTTGGAGCAGCAGGAAGTGTGGAGGCTATATTCTGTATTTTAGCCATGATTAATGGTATTCTCCCCCCCACCATCAATTATGAAAACAGTGATCCTGAGTGCGATCTTGATTATATCCCTAATAATGCAAGGAAAAAAGAAATAAAAACAGCACTCTCCAATTCATTCGGCTTTGGCGGAACCAATGCCTGCCTCATATTCAAAAAGTACCAGGGTTAAGAAATCTAATGTTTGATGAAATAATTGATTCTCTTCAGGAAAAATTATCTTATAGATTTAAAAATAAGGCTCTGATTATTGAAGCAATCACCCATAAGTCCTATCTAAATGAAGCAAAAAATAAAACAGATAAGGATAATGAACGGTTAGAGTTTCTGGGTGATGCTGTTCTTGATCTGGTTATAAGTGAATATCTTACAATTACATATACTGATCAGAGAGAAGGTGTCCTGTCAAAGATGAAGTCAATGCTGGTAAATGAGACCACCCTTGCTGATGTAGCAAGGAGCATTGAATTAGGGAGATATATCCTCTTGGGAAAAGGTGAAAAAATGAGTTCAGGGGGAGAGAAGAAGTCTATATTATCCGATACACTGGAGGCAGTAATTGCATCTATTTATATAGATGGAGGTTTAGAAGATGCAAAGAGGTTTATCATGGAAAAGTTTGAGAATGAGATAACCGATATATTTAAAAAGGAATCTGCCATTGACTATAAGACAGAACTTCAAGAATTGTGTCAACTAAGATTTAATACCCTCCCTTTATATAGGATATCAAAAGAATCAGGACCTGACCATCAGAAGAGATTTGAGATAACTTTATATATTAATAAAAATATCTATGGAGTTGGGACAGGAAGTAATAAAAAAGAGGCAGAACAGAATGCAGCCAGTATAGCATTAAAGGAGCTTACAAGAAAAGAATCCTAAGAGTTAATGTGTCTATTCAGCATAAACTCTTTTCCACCCCTCACTCTGTATTAGCTGAATAATTACGAGTTAATAAGAATTAGTGCATTTATTATGCTGCATGCCACAGGAGTGCCGCCCCGTGGACCTATATTAGTAATATAGGGGATATCTGTTTTCAAAAGCTCTATCTTTGATTCAGATGCCCCCACAAATCCTACAGGTACACCTATTATCAGTCCTGGATAAGCATCCCCTCTATTTACTAAGTCTATGACCCTTCTTAAGGCAGTAGGTGCATTACCTATGACAACTATTCCCCTATTCATTTCTCTGGATAGTCTTTCCATAGCTGCCTCAGCTCTGGTTAAACCATTCATCTTTGCAGTCTTTTTCACTTCATCATCTTCTATAGAACAGAGTATCCTCCTTTTATCCTTTTTTATTATACCTGCCATTACCATATTTACATCAACTATTATGGGAGAATCTGAAGAGAGAAGTTCTCTTGCAATACTTACTGCCTCAGGATGAAACCTCAGACTATGCACAAAACTGAAATCAGCGGTAGCATGTACCACCCTCTTTACCAGATCAATATGTTCTTTCTCTATATTGTAGTGGACAAGCCTCCTCTCAATAATCTCCATACTTGTTTTTTCTATCTCATCGGGAGGAGGCAGACAGTTTACATGTATTAAGGGAGAGACAGCTTCAATAATCTTTTCCTCAAGTATCTCTACAATCCTCATATCACCACCCAATGGTTCCATCAGGTCTACTTTAACACCTTCATGCCTTTTCTCACACTCTTTTAGAACCTCTGGCATATCTAATCTCATATGATTCCCTCTGAACAGGAAAAAGGGCTGAGCTATGATATGCAGACACCCCTTTTTTACTAAACTACCTATTGCCGTTGGGATATCTGGTTCTGATAGTGAAAAAAAGGCTGCCTCTATCTCGTCAACCCTGATCCTCTTCTTTAGTAGAGATTTTATCTTAAAGAGTATCTCATTTGCCTCCTGTCGACGGCTTCCATGTCCTATTATTAATATACCTGTTCTCTTAGCTTCAGACATAATAGCAGACCCTTATTTATTATCTATGCAGGAAAATGCAGATGGAATCATCAGAACATACTGAAGAATCACTATACTTCAAATCATAATAAACCTCAACTGTATAATAACATGGAGATGAAAAATGTCAAGTGACAAGTTCAGAGATTCTCGGTAAGTCGAGTTAAAAATACCAAACTGTTGGGTATGCCCCTGTAAAGCCCTCTTCTTACCAGCTATTCATGTACCCTTACTCCGATTAACTCCTCTTTAAACATCTTTACTATCCTCTCTTTCCCCTAACCCCCCTTTTCCAAAGGGGGGAATATAGGGAAGTCCCCCTTTAGCAAAGGGGGATATAGGGGGATTTGTTCTTCGGATTGATATTTACCTTTCCCCAACTTATTGGGTAATTACTGAGAATTAGTGTAACTTGTTGTTTTATAAGAAAATTATATTGAAAACTTTACGAAAAAATATTTCCCTGTATTTTATAACTTATTCTTGCTAAATGTCTTACAATAAAAAACTTGCATTTTTGCCTCTTTTTTTGATTTAATGTTTGTAACTATTCAGGAAATTTAAACACACTATTTTCCTTGATACCCTGTCCCATCGGAAAGTTCCCTCTCAGAGGGTTAGGGTGAGGGGTGGAAAAGAGTTTATAGCGTCATCTTAGCGTTTAGCTCTCACTACTCATAGAGACCTGATCTGAAATGATGCTGTTGTATCTTAATAAACTTATTATAATAATAGGCATTATAGAGTCTTTGGAACCCTTTGCTCTGTATTAGCTGAATAGTTACACAATTTGTATATATCCAAAAGTATCCATGATTTCCGATTTTTGTCCGTCTATGCTTGTGAAAGGGGGGAAATGAATAAAAGGCTTATAAAAAAAATAAGTATTGTTATGACAATTATCGGTCTGATTGCCCTTTTCTGGTATTTTGAACTGGGACAATATCTTACTCTTACTTATATAAAAAAATCCCAGACAAACTTTCAGGCTATGTATGCAGAAAAGAGTTTTACTGTAATCACAGTTTATATGTTTCTCTATATACTGGTAACATCTCTATCGCTTCCGGGAGCATCTGTTCTTACACTTGGTGGAGGTGCTTTGTTCGGTTTACTTGCAGGTACTGTTATAGTCTCTTTTGCCAGTACTATCGGAGCAACTCTTGCATGTATAGTATCACGCTTTTTGCTCAGAGACTGGGTTCAGGGTAAGTTTGGTGATAAGCTAAAAACCATTAATGAAGGGATTGAAAAGGAAGGGGCATTTTATCTTTTTACTCTGAGGTTGATCCCTATTTTCCCTTTTTTTGTAATAAATCTTGTAATGGGACTCACGAAAATGAATATTTTTTCATTTTTCTGGGTATCTCAGATAGGGATGCTTGCCGGGACAATGGTATACGTAAATGCAGGAAAAGAGCTTGCAAAAATCGATTCACTCTCAGGGATTTTATCACCGGGACTGATATTATCTTTTGTGCTGCTCGGACTTTTTCCTATTACTGTAAAAAAGATTATTGCTGTCTATAAAAATAAATATGGGAAAGTAATTTAGAGCCTAATCAGGACAAGACTGCTGCCAAAAGATTATTTATAGGTGTGAAAGATTTTTCCTGTCTACTAACTACAATATTTAATTAGGAGGAGTAATAAAGATGAAGGTGCCAATAACAAGAGAGGGTTACGAAGGATTAAGGGAGGAGTTAAAGAGACTAAAAAGAGAGGAGAGACCAAAGGTTATTCAGGCTATCGCTGAGGCAAGGGCACATGGAGATCTCTCAGAGAATGCTGAATACGATGCTGCAAAAGAGAAACAGGCATTTATTGAAGGAAAGATAAGTGAGATACAAGGAAAACTTTCTAATGCCCAGATTATTGAAAAGAGTGATACTCCTCCGGATAAAGTGGTATTTGGAGTAACTGTTGAGATAGCTGATACAGAGACGGATACAAAGAAAAGATATACAATAGTCGGGGAGGATGAGTCTGACCTGAAAAATGGAAAGATTTCTGTTCAATCTCCTGTAGCTAGGGCATTAATAGGACATAAGGCAGGAGACTTTGTTACAGTTGTAACCCCTGCCAGGCAGATAGAGTATGAGATATTGGATATAACTTAGCGGGTATTTTAGGTAGTATGCTTGATTAATCGTAAAATTACAGGGCGAGGGATTCCAAAGACTTTATAATACGTATGGTTATAGTCAGGTTTATTTAAATAGATCAGCATTATTTTAGAACAGGTCTCTATGAGTAATCAGAGCTAAACGCTAAGGTGACGCTATAAACTCTTTTCTACCCCTCGCCCTGTAATTAGCTGAATAGTTACCTTTAAAGAGATTCAGAATGAATCTGTAACTCATGGAGATTGTTTTGTTTACTCTGTCTCTGCCTTCTCTTCTATATTGCAGAATAGCTCTCCTCGGGATAACCTGATATTAATCTTATCTCCCCTCTTTACCTGTGCTGCATCCTTTATTACACTCATGGCAGGTATTCTGCGGGCGATACTATATCCCCTGCTCAAGGTAGATAGAGGATTCAGGGTGTTTATCTTTCCCATTAATGTAATTAATCTGCTCCTCTTTCTTTCTATACAAAATGATATCTGTTGTTTTAGCCTGTCCTGATACCGGGAAATATCTAATAACCATCTCCTGATCCTCTCATGAGGATTGCGGTAATATAGACTGTTTTCTATATTAATAAAGGACTCTTTCCCTCTATTGATGACATTTATCATTGATGTCTTAAGCCTTACATTTAATTCATCTATCTTTAGGAGATAGGTTTCAATCCTCTTTCCAGGGTCTGATATATGCTTTATATATTCATTTAACCTGTTTGTATAAAACTCTATTATCCTTGCGATACTATTGGTAAGCCTTATTTCCATAGAATTAATATGTTCAGTAAATTCTGTCTTGCTCTTTACTGAAATCTCTGCAGCCGCAGAAGGAGTTGGCGCCCTTACATCTGCAACAAAATCAGAAATGGTAAAATCTATCTCATGTCCTACCGCAGATATTACAGGAATCTTTGAGTTATAGATTGCTCTGGCTACTACCTCTTTGTTAAATGAATAAAGGTCTTCTAAAGATCCGCCACCTCTGCCTACTATCAGGATATCAATATCATTCATCTCATTTAACTCTGATATTGCCCTTGCTATCTCAAGACCAGCGATTTCTCCCTGCACTGGTACTGGATTTATCAAGACCTGAATGTTAGGAAATCTGCGTCCAAGCACCTGTAATATATCTCTGATAGCAGCCCCTGTAGGAGAGGTGACAACTCCTATCTTTTTGGGCAGTAAGGGAAGTGCCTTTTTGTGAGCATTATCAAAGAGTCCTTCCTTGTTAAGTTTCTCTTTTAACTGCTCAAAGGCAAGCTGAAGCGCGCCTATACCTTTTGGCTCAATATATTCTACTATAATCTGGTACTCTCCCTTTGGTTCGTATACAGTAAGATGTCCACGACACAGGACATGTTGACCATCTTTAGGCATGAATTTCATTCCCTTGCCATATGAACGGAATATAACAGCCTTAATCTGACTATATTCATCCTTCAGGGTTAAATAGATATGTCCTGAAAATGGTATCCTCAGGTTAGATATCTCTCCCTCTACCCAGAATTCGGCAAATCCTTTTTCTATATTCCTCTTGATTTGAGAGGTAAGCTCTGAGACTTTAAATATTTTTATCTTTGACGGTTCTAATTCTCTTTTATTCATCTGAAGATACACAATAATCCCTACTAAGAATCTGTAAAAAAATAATGAGTAAGCTCACATTCCTCAATTAACAATCTATATAAATCCAATAGTTATAGTTTTTGAGGAACTCTTATATTACTTGAAATTATCCTTTATTTGTATCCTTTCTATTCCTGTTGTATGACCTCTTACTGGATCGATCTCTATCAATATGCCTGAAAGTATTCCCACTCCCTTTGCCATTTCAAATCGTTTCGGTGTATGGGTCAAAAATTTCTTTATAGCCTGTTCCTTCTTTATTCCTATTACTGAATGAAATGGTCCTGTCATGCCCACATCAGTTATATATCCCGTTCCTTCAGGAAGCACCTGTTCATCAGCAGTCTGCACATGAGTATGTGTGCCTATTACTGCAGAGACCTTTCCGTCTAAAAATAACCCCATTGCGACCTTTTCCGATGTTGCCTCTGCATGAAAATCCACCAGAATATTGGGGGTCTCTCTTTTTAATATCTCTATCTCTCTCTCAGCAGTCCTGAAAGGACAATCAATAGGGGTCATAAATATCCTCCCCATCAGATGAAGAACTCCTAATTTCTCCCCATCTTTAAGATTAAGAATAGTACTTCCAAACCCAGGTACACCTTCAGGATAGTTTGCAGGTCTCAGGAGTCTTTCCTGTTTGTTAAGATAGTTTATTATCTCTTTTTTGTCCCAGATATGATTACCTGATGTCATAACATGAATCCCCATATCAAGGAACTCTTCTGCAATATTAACGGTAATGCCAAATCCTCCAGCGGCATTCTCCACATTTACAGCTATTATATCTATCCTTTCTTTTCTCACAAGGCTGTTTAACTGCCTTCTCAATATCTTTCTTCCACACTCACCGACAATATCACCTATAAAAATAATCCGCATACTATCCCCCTTTACTCCTACTTTGCATATTCTATATAACGGCTTTCTCTGATAACAGTCACCTTTATCTGTCCGGGATATACTAACTCCTTTTCAATCCTTTTGGCTATATCTCTGGATATCTGAGAAGATTCCACATCTGAGACCTCATTCTCCTTGACAATTATCCTTAACTCTCTGCCCGCCTGAATAGCATAGGCCTTTTCTACTCCCTTGAAGGTTGATGCCAAATTTTCAAGTTTTTCAAGTCTCTTAATATATGATCCCAGTGTCTCTCTCCTTGCCCCTGGACGAGAGGCAGATAGTGCATCTGCTGCTGCCACTAATACTGCCTCTGGAGATATAGCTTCTATATCTCCATGGTGAGAGGCTATTGCATTAACTATCTTAGGGGACTCACCATATTTTTTAGCTATATCAGCCCCTATCATTGCATGGGTTCCCTCTTCATTATGGTCAATAGCCTTGCCTATATCATGAAGAAGAGACGCCCTCTTCACCAGTTTTACATCCAATCCTAATTCTGAAGCCATGATCCCTGCAAGAAATGCCACCTCTCTTGCATGAACAAGATTGTTCTGACCATAACTTGTCCTGTATTTCAGCCTGCCTAATAGTTTTATCTCCTCCTGATTGACATTCTGGATATTCAGGTCAAAGAGTGATTGTTCAGCCTCCTCCTGCATTATCTTTTCTATTTCATTCTTTACCTTTGTTACTGTCTCTTCAATTCTGGCTGGATGTATCCTTCCGTCAGCCATTAATCTTTCCAGTGATATCCTTGCAATCTCTCTTCTCACAGGATCAAAACCTGATACAATTACAGCATCAGGTGTATCATCAATGATAAGGTTTATCCCTGTTAATGCCTCTAATGCCCTTATATTTCTCCCTTCCCTTCCTATGATCTTGCCCTTGATATCATTATTTGGAAGGTTGACAACAGATACAGTCGCCTCATTTGTGTAATCACTTGAGTATCTCTGGATGGCTGTGACTATAATCTCTCTTGCCCTCTGTCCTGATTCATTTCTTGCCTCCTCTTCAATCCTTTTTATTGTCTTTGCAGCCTCAAATTTTGCCTCTTCCTCCATAGACCTCATCAATTCCCTCTTTGCCTCTTCTGATGTCATACGGGATATCTTTTCTAATTTAATCCGTTGTTCTTTCAGTCCACGTTCATATATCTTCTCTTTCTCACTTACTATTTTTTCTCTTGACAGAAGTTCCCTCTCCTTTCGATTAAACTCTACATCCTTCCGATCTAATAATGCCACCTTTTTATCCAGATTTCCCTCTCGATGCCTTAATCGTTTCTCTAAAGTTAATAGCTCATGCCTCCGTTCCTTAGCCTCTTTGTCAAATTCAGCCTTTACCTGATACATCTTATCTTTTGCCTCTAATGCAGCCTCCCTCTTTTTGGTATCACACTCCTTTTTTGCCTCTCTGATAATCTTTTTTGCGTATTCTTCTGCGTCTTTTACCTTTTTTCGTGTACCCAATATATTCAGGAAAAAACCAATACCAAGACCTACACAAACCGAAATAACAGCAGTTATAATAATATCTATCATCGTGTCTATCTCCTTTATATTCGTGTTCTACAAGCAATCAGATTTTTTCTTCGCCTTTTTCTTCGCCAATGAGCTGAGGATAAGTTCAAGTGCCTAATTTCTCTTTTATCCTCACTTCATAGCCATTATCTCCTGGTTTATAATAACTCTTCTTCTCCAATAGATAATCCTGTTTAACAATGCTTCTTTCAAAATTATGAGGGTATTTATACCCTTTTCCATGACCTAACCGTGATGCACCAACATAATGGGAATCTTTCAGGTGTTCAGGTACCGGCATTATCCTCTTATTTTTTATATCATCCATTGCCTTATCTATGCCCTGATATACTGAATTGCTCTTTGGAGCAGTAGCAATATAGACCACTGCCTCTGCAAGAGGTATCCTTGCTTCAGGCATCCCGATGACCTGAATGGCATGTAAGGCAGATACTGCTATAGTTAATGCGTAAGGATCTGCCATGCCCACATCTTCTGATGCGCATATAATCACTCTTCTGACTATATAAAGGGGATCCTCTCCCGCATACAACATCTTTGCAAGCCAATAGATACTGGCATCAGGGTCTGAGCCTCTCATGCTTTTGATAAAGGCTGAGATAGTGTCATAGTGGCTGTCGCCATCATCATAGACAACAGATTTTTTCTGCATAGATTCCTCTGCCGCAGTTATATCAAAGATGATATTGTTATCCTTATCAGGTTTTGTAGTCAAAGCCCCAATCTCTAATGTGTTCAAAGCCCTTCTTGCATCACCTTCAGACATCTTTGAAAGAAAATCAATTGCCTCTTCAGCAATCTTCAGGTTAAGTCTTCCCAATCCTCTCTCTTTATCAGTCACAGCTCTCTTTAATATCAGCTCTATATCTTTCTTTTCCAATGGTCTCATCTCCATAATATGTGAGCGGGAGGATAATGCAGGGATAATAGAGAAAAAAGGGTTTTGGGTAGACGCCCCAATAAGTGTAATATTTCCTTTTTCTACATCTGGCAGTAATATACTTTGCTGAGCCTTGTTAAATCTATGAATCTCATCTATAAAGATAAGAGTCTTCTTGCCGAGCAATTCCTTTTGTTTTCTGGCAGCCTCTATAATACCCCTCATCTCAGATATACCTGACACAACAGCATTAATCTCCTTAAAGATTGACTCTGTCTTTGAGGCTATTACATGGGCAAGAGCAGTCTTGCCACATCCAGGGGGACCATAAAAGATAAGAGAAGATATCCTGTCAGCATCAATGATTCTCCTGAGAATTCTTCCATGAGATAACAGATGGTTCTGTCCGACAAATTCATTTAAATCAAGAGGTCTCATCCTCCAGGAAAGAGGTAGTCCGCTTCTCTCATTAATAAGTGTCATCTCAATTATTCTTTTATCGTAACTATTCAGCTAATACAGAGTAAGGGGTGGAAAAGAGTTTATAGCGTCACCTTAGTGTTTAGCTCTCACTACTCATAGAGACCTAATCTTAAATGATGCTGTTGTATCTGAATAAACTTATTATAATCATACGCATTATAAAGTCTTTGAAACCCCTTGCTCTGTATTAGCTGAATAGTTACATTTTATCTCTCTGACAATACTGAATCTTCCAAGACTGTCTCACAGAGAAGAGACAAATACATCTTCTCCCTTGTAAGGAAAATGAACAGGAATGATCTCTATAAGCTATGTGAAACTATAGAGAATTCAGGGCAAGGGGTAAACCAGGAAAGGACAATAATACTTTCAGGGTGCAATGTGAAACTGTAATAATAGATATCTTCCTTTAATTTATCAATCATATAATTATAATAATTTACTGATTTACTGATTTTATTAAAGGAAATACTATTATTCTTAATCTTCTGTTCAGAATTCAAACTTTTTTTATCAACTTTACCATATATTCCTGACGAGTTCTTCTCTTTCAGGATATATATTAAGCTAATTATCTTAAATATAAACATCCATTCCACCAGAAGAGAAATAGACTCTTTCACACTACACCTTTCTGTTTCATTTATTTTAATAAATAGCGATACCTTCCTGATTCTTTTCTGTTAAGGAGAGCAACTCAAGATTTTGTCCCCACTATTGCCGTGCAAGGTAAATGATTTTGAACCTGGCTAACCAGGTGGGCACCATGATGAAAATATTAGGCTTCCCTTCTACCACTTGGTAAAGGGCTTGCACACAATTTTCAGGACATAGCTCCCTTTTTAAAATAATTGGCTCAAATCACTCTCCCTTTATCACAAACAAAGTAGGGACACTTATTGCCTTTTTTACCTCTGCCTTAACAGAATTTATTTTCCCTCTCTACTTTAAAATAACAAGTAATTTCCTTACTATGTACTTTACAATATAGAACTGTATCTGTAAAACCTGCCTTCTCACTTTCTACCCCTTATGCTGCTTATTTTACTATAAGGGTATGGAATTTATAAATCTACAGAGAGATTTTTCTCCTTTCTGTTAGTCATAATCGAATTATCTGCTTGTATAAACTCTATACTTAGTTAAAGTTTATCAAAAACAACCATCAAATTTCAACTAAAAACTAAAAAAACTTTAAATCCTCAAAATGTTCTTCTATATTATCAATTATATCCTCTGTCTTTTTTTTTATTATAGATTGGTTTTTCTGTTGTTCCACCCTCTCTTGAAACAGTTCATGCACTATATTTAAAGCAGCTAATATTGCCGCTTTAGAGATAGTTATATCCTTTGAAAGAGATGCTATCTCCCTCATCTTCTGGTCTACATATTTAGCAAGCCCACTCACATATTTATCTTCTGCATCTCCTTTTATCATATATTGTTGACCATATATTTCTACCTGAATCTCTTTATTCATATTTTTCTCCCCTCAGGACTTCGATTGAATCCAATTCTGCCAATATCTTTCCAATCTTAGAACTGACAACTCCTTTCTCTTCCTCTAACACCACATATTCCTTTTCTCTGCAATTCAATCTTTCTGTAACGTCCTTCAATCTGTTTTCTATTTCATTTTTTTCATCTTTTAGTCTATTAAACACCTCTATCATCTTGATTACTTTATTCTCCAATACTTCTATCTTTTCCAATGTCATCATCCCTCCATATAAGTACGTTAAGTGAAGTAATCTCCCTCACCATTGATTTTATATTTTAACAGCAGAAATATCCGGGGTCAATATAAAACTAAACATTCATGAGCAAATTTGCTCACCCCCGTGTATGAAAACACCCCTTTCCTTTATTCCCTCCCATAAAAGGAGGGGAAAGTTCCCTCTCCCCTTTGTGGGAGAGGGTTAGGGTGAAAAATCAGAATATTTTATGATTCTAATTTCTGAAAGTCTATAAGATCGCTTTTATAGAATCATATATTATCCTTACCATTTTTCCCAGTTCTCTCCTGCCTGTTATAAGGGGAGGCATTAGCACTATAACATTACCTATGGGACGTATAATCATTCCCCTCTTCCTTGCCTCAAGGCATACCCGTATCCCTGCCTTTTCTTCTAATGGGTAAGACTCCTTTGTCTCCTTATCTCTGACAAGTTCTATCCCTATCATCAATCCCTTCTGCCTGATATCTCCTGTATGAGGTAGTTTATCTAACATCTTAAGCCTATCAGAAAGGAAATCTATCTTTGCTGATAACCCTTCTATTATTCTCTCCTTTTCAAATATCTCCAGATTGGCGATTGCAGCCGCACAGCCTAATTGATTTCCAGTATAACTGTGCCCATGAAAAAATGTCTTGAACTCTCTGTATTCACCTAAAAATGCGTTATATACATCCTCTGTTGTCAGGGTTGCTGCCAGTGGAAGGTATCCTCCTGTTATCCCTTTGGCAATAGCCATTATATCAGGGGTAACATCCTCATGCTCACAGGCAAACATCTTTCCTGTCCTCCCAAATCCTGTAGCCACCTCATCCACTATCATAAGGATATTATATTGTGTGCATAGTTCCCTGATGCGGGACAAGTAGCCAGACGGAGATATCAGCATACCTCCTGCTGCCTGTACTAATGGCTCTATAACAAGCCCTGCTATCTCATCATGACACTCTTTAATTATCCCTTCTAAATGTTCTATACATGCCATAGAGCATGATGGATATTCCTTATCCAGACTGCATCTATAACAATAGGGTGATTCTGCCTTAATGGTCTCAAAAAGGAGAGGTCTATAGATACTATGGAATAATTCTATACCCCCCAGACTAACTGAACCAATAGTATCTCCATGATAGGCATTAATCAATTTTATAAACCTTTTTTTCTTTCTATACAGGGGTAATCTTTGCTGCCAATATTGAAATGTCATCTTAAGGGCGATCTCTATAGCAGTAGAACCATTGTCAGAGTAAAATACTCTGGCAAGTGGTTTTGGGGCTATATCAATAAGCCTTTTTGCCAATATAATCGCAGGAGCATTAGATAATCCAATAAGTGTAGAGTGAGATATCTTTTTTATCTGGGATATTATTGCCCTGTCAATCTCTCTCTTTTTATGACCATGTAAATTCACCCAGAGAGAAGATACACCATCAAGATATCTCTTTCCGTATATATCAATTAAATAGACACCGCTTCCCCTCTCTATAATAACCGGTATCTCCTTTTCCCACTCTTTCATCTGGGTAAACGGGTGCCAGATATATCTCTTATCATCAGATTCCATAGTTTGATTTTTCGCAGCTATTCAGCTAATTACAGGGCAAGGGGTGGAAAAGAATTTATAGCGTCACCTTAGCGTTTAGCTCTGACTACTCATAGAGACCTAAACTAAAATGATGCTGTTCTATTTAAATAAACCTGATTAAATAAACCTGACTATAATCATACGCATTATAAAATCTTTGGAATCCCTTGCCCTGTAATTAGCTGAATAGCTGCAATTTTTCTTGAATATTAACCAGTTATCTCTTTCCCTGCCAGTACTCCTTATACTCTTTTACATCTTGCTTACTTCCTATAATCAAAGGCACCCTTTGATGCAGCTCTTTTGGCTTTAATTCGAGTATCCGTTCATCACCATTTGTTGCATTCCCACCTGCCTGTTCTGCAATAAAAGCCATAGGATTAGCCTCATATACAAGCCTTAACTTTCCATTGGGCGTTTTAGAGTCCTGAGGATATAAAAAGATTCCTCCGCGGAGAAGATTACGGTGAAAATCAGAGACAAGTGTTCCTATATATCTGGCAGTATAAGGACTTTCTTTCTGTTTAAGATAGGATATATATCTCTTTGTCCTTTCATGCCAATATTTCTCGTATGCCTCATTTATACTATATATCTTGCCTCTTTCAGGGATACGAATATCAGGATGTGATAACAAAAACTCCCCAATACTCGGATCAAGTGTAAACCCATGAACACCTGCACCTGTAGTATAAACAAACATTGTGCTTGAACCATAGATTACATATCCTGCCGCCACCTGATTTATGCCCTGCTGTAAGAGATCATCCATAGTGCCGTCTCCATCTTCTGTGATGCGTCTATACACTGAAAATATAGTCCCAACCGATACATTGACATCAATATTTGAAGAGCCATCCAAGGGATCAAAACTCAGGACATATTTCCCTTTCTTATATTGCTTTGGTACAAATATCGGGTCACTGATCTCTTCTGACGCCATAATACAGATATGTCCAAGGTGATCCATGTGTCTCATAATGATCTCGTTTGATAGTTCATCGAGTTTTTGTACATCTTCACCCTGCACATTTTTGCGTCCTGTCATTCCGAGTATATCTGAAAGCCCTGCCTTGTTAACCTCCCTTGATATAATCTTTGCCGAAGATGCTATGCCTGTTAAAAGCCCAGAGAATTCTCCTGTTGCTGTTGGATGAAGATGTTGACTTTCCATTATATGTCTTATTAAGGTTACAACTTTAAAACCATCATCAGATGCTTTAAGCTCCATAATTATCCTCCCTTCTTTATGTTATATTATGTTATATAAAGATTTTAATACTATCTCAATATGTCAATCATTCCCATTGTAGTAGATTTTATAGTATGGGTCAACTGACCTTTTTCCCCTGAATATTTGATATAAGGGATCAAGCCATTAAGCATGCTATTGCAGCAAGATAGGCAAAACAATGTAATCCTGAACATGTTAACCTTCATATCAAATATTCAGGGGAAAAACTTGTTTTCAGCAATTCTCGGTGAATCTGCAAGTCATTGAGATTGCTTCGTTTCACTCGTAATGACAGAAAAAGCATTCAGGATGCTGTTGTCATGGTCTATTCTGATAGTTCTTCTCTATTACGTCTCCACTTTATCGAATATCCAGATTACTTAGAGTCTTTATTGCATTCATTGACTGCCTTTATAGAACAGAGAGTTCCGCACATTGTGCATGCATCTATGTCCTGAGGATGCCTTTCCTCCCTCAGCATCCTTGCCTTGACAGGGTCAATGGATAACCTGTATTGTCCCTCCCAGTCCATCTCTTTTCTTCTCATGGATATCTCAATATCTCGTTCTATTGCCCCTTTTACTCCCTTTGCTATATCAGCGGAATGAGCTGCAATCTTAAATGCCATTATCCCCTCTCTGATATCATCTGTTGTTGGAAGACGGAGGTGTTCCGATGGGGTCACGCCGCATAAAAAATCAGCCCCTTCTGATGCGGCAATGGCTGCCCCTATTGCAGCAGTAATATGGTCGTACCCCGGAGCAATATCAGTAACAAGAGGTCCCAATACATAAAAAGGCGCCCCTTTGCATAACTCCTTTTCAATAGCAATATTGGTCTTTATCTGATCTATAGGGATATGTCCAGGTCCTTCAATCATTACCTGAACACCCTCTCTCCTTGCATAATCAGTAAGCTCTCCCAGTATGATCAATTCCTGAATCTGTCCCCTGTCAGTCGCATCTGCAAGACTTCCCGGACGGAGTCCGTCTCCTAAGGATAATGTCATATCATATCTTTTTGCAACCTCTATGAGCCTGTCAAATGACTCAAAAAAAGGGTTTTCTTTTTCATTCCGTATCATCCATTCAAGGGTAATAGACCCTCCACGGCTTACTATATCCAAAAGGCGTCCCTCATTATTCAATCTCTCAATGCTCTGTCTGGTTACCCCGCAATGGACTGTAATAAAATCAACGCCATCTCTTCCATGTTCTTCTATAATACGAAATATATCATCTGGATTCATCTTTTCTACAGAGCCGTATCGGTCTATCGCCTCCATCGCAGACTGATATATCGGAACAGTGCCTACAGGAAGGAATGAAGCCCCCATTATTGTCTTTCTGATCTTCTTTATATCTCCTCCTGTGCTTAAATCCATAATAGAATCAACACCTGTATCCGCTGCTATCTCAACCTTTTTTAGCTCCTCTTCAAGATTATTATAACTGTCTGATGTACCTATATTGATATTGATCTTTGTCTTAAGCCCATTGCCGATCCCTAATGGTCTGATCTTATCATGCAGATTGTTACGGACTATAATAACAGTCCCTCTCTGGATGCCATGCATAATATGATCTATCTCTACAGACTCATTCTTTGCCACATATTCAATCTCTGAGGTAATATTTCCCCTCTTTACCTCATCTATTATTGTCATCTCTCTCTTCTCCATGAATTAATCTTATCTAAAAGCATAGCTGTGGATGCCTCTACATCCTCTGCCTTCATAATTGAGGAGACAACTGCAACTCCGTCAGCACCAGCAGCTAATACCTCATCTATATTACCAGCCATAATCCCTCCTAATGCAAATACAGGGACAGATATCTTCTCTTTTATCCTTTTTATTATATCCACCCCTGATGGATTTAAGAGATCAGGCTTGGATGTTGTATGGTATATAGGGCTTAATGTTATAAAATCTGCCCCTCCTTTTTCTGCCTCCTCTGCCTCACTCAAGTTATGCGTTGATACCCCAATAATCTTTTTATCTCCAAGAATCCTTCTTACAACCTCTACAGGGAGGCTGTCTCTTCTCAGGTGGACGCCATCTGCCCCTACAGCCAGACATATATCTATTCTATTGTTTATTATTAACCTTACGTCTCTCTTTGCTGTAATATCTCTTATATCTCCTGCCAGATTTAAAAGCTCTCTTATGGAAAGGTCTCTTTCTCTTAACTGGACTGCCCTGACTCCACCATTAACAGCATGTCTTATTACCTCATGCAGAGGACTGTTTTTTATCTGTCTCCTGTCTGTAATGAGATAGAAGTTAAAATCGATCATCATCTATTTTGTCAGCATTCCCTCAACAGGGCTGCTTGCTGAAGCATACAGTTTTTTAGGTATCCTTCCTGCTTTATAAGCAAGCCTCCCTGCCATCACAGCATATTTCATTGCCTCTGCCATCTTTATCGGGTCTCTTGCACCTGCAATACCTGTATTCATCAATATAGCATCACACCCCATCTCCATTGCAATAGATGCGTCTGATGCAGTCCCGACGCCAGCATCTACAATAACAGGGATAGATACCGTATCAAGAATAATTTTAATGTTGTAAGGGTTTCTGATACCCAATCCAGAACCGATAGGGGCAGCAAGCGGCATTACAGCAGCACAGCCTGCATCCTCTAATTTCTTTGCCACAATAGGGTCATCATTAGTATAGGGAAAAACAATGAATCCCTCTTTTACCAATACCTCAGCCGCCTCTATCAATGCAGCAGTATCAGGGAAAAGGGTCTTTTCATCACCTATTACCTCTAATTTTACCATATCTGATATTCCTGCTGACCTTGCCAGTTCAGCATAGCGTATCGCCTCCTTTGCAGTATAACAGCCAGCAGTATTCGGCAATATCTTATATTTTTTTGGGTCTATATAATCTAACAGGTTCTCTTTTGTCTTATCAATAATATTTACCCTCCTTACCGCCACTGTAACCAGATCTGCACCTGATGCCTCAATAGCCTCTTTAGTCTCAATAAAGTCTTTATATTTGCCTGTCCCTACCCAGAGACGCGATCTAAATTCTATCCCATTTATTACCATGTTGTCATAACTCATCTATCCCCACCTCCCACAAAATTTATTATCTCTATCCTATCACCCTCATTCAGGAGAGTATTTGAAAAATCCTTCCTATCTATTATCTTAAGATTTAACTCCACTGCTATCATCTCCCCTTTTATCTGCATCTCATTCAGGAGAGAGGAGAGAGTGGCAAGTTTATCTACCTTTCTTATTGTATCGTTTACAAATATCTTCATTTTAACACAGATTATATTTTTCTGACTGATTTTTATCAAGACCAAAAATCACCTGAGTCTCTCCTGTCTATTCTTCTGATGTAACTATTAAGTCCACAAGATATTGGGTAATTACCAAATCTTCATGCAATTACCCAATATCTTGTGGAAAGGTAAATATCAATCCGAAGAACAAATCCCCCTAACCCCCCTTTGCTAAGGGGGACTTCCCTATATTCCCCCCTGGAGTAGCTGGTAACTTAGGCATTGTAAAACACTTCACCTTCAATGTACCGCGTACAGTACGGATACCTTTGAATAATTTGGGATAGTCCTTCTTTTCCCAGTCGCAAGTCGTCTTCCAGAATCTCAGTCGAATTAACGATCCAAGATACCCGGCAAGATCTTTCAGATAGTTGTCCAGGTCGGCCTTTGGAACTGCCAGAGGCTTTTTTATACCAGAAGTCTCTTTTTATAGTATCCTTTATCTTAGGCCATATATCCAGAAACTCATCCCTGTTTATATATTCAAAAAGTCTGTTGGTCGGGAATAAGGTTAGGAGTCTTATCAATGCCCATCTGTGCTCTGGGTGGGATTTATCATGAAGGACAGACATGAACTCCTCTTCTGAGATATTTACATCCCATAGCAGGGCATTCATTTATCACCTCCAAATCTACTTGCAATTCCTTTCTGTGCTATATCTTTAAGCCACGCTGAAAGTAAATCAGCCTCCAGAGGCTTGAGAAGTTTTACCCTATCAAGGGTTATCTGTCCTGATTGATCGAGCCTCTGAAAGAATCTTAGCCAGTCCAGGGCTATATGATATTCAATAGTATAATCTATCATCTCAAAGATAGGGTTTACCTCATTCAAAAAGTATAGGTCTACAAGATCCTTAATACGCTCTGATAAGGGGTGACTGCCATAAGTAACGGCATAAAGCTTTCGGTAATATATAAGTTCAAGGGCATCAACTAAGACAGGACTTTCAGTATAATCTCTTCTTATCTGGGGTTGCCACATGTCTGAAAAAGGATCCTCTAAAAAGTCTACCTTTAATGACATGCCATCTGTAGATGTTACTACAAATATTATATATCTGATCTGACCTTCTTTATCAGCCCTTTCGATCTCCTCGCATATAAATCCCCTGGTTCTGAGGTTCAGGTTAATTATTTTATATATTTAAATGGGCATAAGAAGGCATCTATCTTACAAAGAGGGGTTAATAATATCAAAATGTATTTTAGCGGTTAGAATCAAGGATAATTTTGTTGTTAGGCAAGATTTCTGCTGTTTAGCCACTTCTTAAAAGATTCTTGGCTTTCCCCTGACGATTTGCCCATCAGTAAATTTTCTATACTAATATCTTCATCTATATCTTCCCAATGTATACCATGCCCTTTACCAATTAATCTCCAATTGCTTCGTGCTCTTGGCGTAGAATGCAAAAGTCTTGGATACCATGCAATAGGTACAGATATACTCCTTCCATCACTTAGATCAACACTTAAAGTATCTTCTGTGATCGTTACATTTTCAGCATACGGTACTTCTACCTCAACTGCCAAAATACTCATTCCATGCCTCCGTTATTAATGTTTGATTTTCTATAATCATTTTGTTAATTCGAGTAATTTCGGTTCTGTTAAATCCGCCACTCATTTGCAACCTAACGGGATCAAGCCAAAACTTAGCAATTTTATCGTTACGCTCGATATGAATATGAATAGGTTCGTCTCTATCTCCTGCATAAAAGAAAAAACGGTATGGACCCTTCTTGAAAATTGTTGGCATTTAGTTTGATAATCTCCATCTTTTGCCACTAACGACCAAATTCACTGGTGATAACCGATAGGACGATAAGTTATGATAAATCACAAAGTATCAACAAGAGATAAAACCAAGAAAACCAAACCAGCTGGTTGCATCCAGCATAATATTGTGTCAGGCAAAATTTATTACCT
Source organism: Nitrospirota bacterium (assembly GCA_046753905.1). GTDB lineage: Bacteria > Nitrospirota > Nitrospiria > JBHHUU01 > JBHHUU01 > JBHHUU01. The sequence continues at coordinate 30,086 of JBHHUU010000005.1, forward strand.
TCCCTGTCCCATTATATCAATAAATAAATCTATCCCCTTTTCCTGAGGAGTAAATCCATTTATCCCACCTTTATCACCTCCAATTAAGTATGGTTCATGCCATTGTTAGGCAAGTCAGCTTTATAGTGTTTTGACATGAGAATATTCAACAATATAAATACGTTATTTAAATACACCATTGTACAAATAGATTGTATAAATTGTTTCAGGAAAATGCAAGTGGAAAATTTCAGCAATTCATGGCGAAACAAAAAAGTCTTTAATATCAATTGGTTACAAGTGAGAAGAAATAGGGATAGGAGACAGATTTTGATGATAAACAGGAATTTTGTTAACTTGATTGTGAAAGAATGCTCTCTATCTTTTCCTTAAATTGTTGTTTAGATGCAGCCCCGACACTTTTATCTATCATTTTCCCATCTTTAAAAAACATCATAGTCGGTATGCCCATAACCTGATACTTCCCTGCTACATCAGGATTTTCATCAGTGTTTAATTTCAGAACCTTTACTTTTCCATCATATTCTTCAGCCAATTCTTCTACTAATGGAGCTATCATCTTACATGGACCACACCATGATGCCCAGAAATCTACCATTACTAATCCCTCTGCAGATAATACATCCTTTTCCCATGAACTGCTATTTACCTCTAATGTCTTTCCCATATAAGTTACCCCCTTTCTTATAAAAAAAATCAAAGCGATCTTTTGATTACGAATTTACATCTATTATTCTAACTTAATATTATAATAAAAGTAAAGAAAAAAATCTTTTTCATTAGAACAAAAAAAGCCTCTCTTTTAAACTTATAAAAAGAGAGGCTTTTTTGTAAGGGCAGAGTCTTACTTAATTAATACATATCTCCCATTCCGCCCATTCCACCCATTCCGCCAGGAGGCATAGGAGGCATTTTCTTTTCTTCTGGAATATCTGTAATCATTACCTCAGTAGTTATCATCAATCCTGCTACACTTGAGGCATTCTGTATGGCACATCTTGTCACCTTTGTTGGATCTATAATACCATGTTGTATCATATCCACATAATTTGCAGTTGTCACATCAAAACCGACTACAGTACCTTCTCCCTTTGTTCTCTCTACCACTATAGAACCTTCAAAGCCTGCGTTTTCTGTTATCTGACGAAGTGGCTCTTCAAGCACCTTTTTTATAATATTTACACCAATCTCCTGATCTCCTCCTGCCTTTACCTTCTCAACAGATGGGATACAGCGCAGAAGTGCAACACCGCCGCCAGGTACAATCCCTTCCTCAACTGCTGCCTTTGTTGCATGAAGGGCATCTTCTACCCTTGCCTTCTTCTCTTTCATCTCAGTCTCTGTTGCAGCTCCTACATTAATTACTGCCACACCTCCAACGATCTTGGCAAGTCTCTCTCTGAGTTTCTCTTTATCATAATCTGAAGTAGACTCTTCTATCTGAGACTTAATCTGCTTTACCCTTCCCTGTATATCATCAGGTTTGCCTGATCCTTCTATAATAGTTGTATTATCCTTATCTATAGTAATCTTCCTTGCTCTTCCAAGATCATCAATCTTGACATTATCTAATTTCAGCCCCAGTTCTTCAGATATTACCTGACCACCGGTTAAGATGGCAATATCCTCTAACATTGCCTTTCTTCTGTCACCAAAACCAGGTGCTTTAACTGCTGCACAGTTTAATGTACCTCTAATCTTATTTACTACAAGGGTAGCCAATGCCTCACCCTCTACCTCTTCTGCAATAATCAGGAATGGTTTGCCCATCTTAGCGATCTGTTCGAGGATGGGCAGGAGATCCTTCATATTGCTTATCTTTTTCTCATGTATCAAAAGATAGACATCTTCCAGAGAGACCTCCATCCTCTCAGTGTCAGTAACAAAATATGGAGAGAGATATCCTCTGTCAAACTGCATACCTTCAACCACATCAAGAGATGTAGTCATGCTCTTTGCCTCTTCCACAGTTATCACACCATCTTTTCCAACCTTATCCATTGCCTCTGCAATAAGATCTCCTATTGTGGAATCATTGTTTGCAGATATAGTGCCTATCTGAGCTATCTCTTTTTTATCCTGGCATGGTTTGGTCTGTCTCTTAAGCTCTTCTATAACTGCCTCTACTGCCTTATCAATACCTCTCTTTATCTCCATTGCATTTGCGCCAGCAGAGACATTCTTAGCACCTTCACGGAATATTGCATTGGCAAGAATTGTAGCTGTTGTTGTTCCGTCTCCAGCCACATCACTTGTCTTGCTTGCCACTTCTTTTACTAACTGTGCCCCCATATTCTCAAAAGGATCCTGTAATTCTATCTCCTTTGCTACAGTAACACCATCTTTTGTAATGGTAGGTGCTCCAAACTTTTTGTCTAATACTGCATTTCTTCCCTTTGGTCCCAGGGTAGTCTTTACTGCATCGGTCAATTTACTTACACCCTTAAGGACAGATGCCCTTGCCTCCTCACTATATATCATCTGTTTTGCCATACTTCCCTCCTTCTTGAGTTCTTAATTTTATAGCTCTAAAGTTCATAAGCTATCAGCCATGAACCACGAGTTCCTAATTATACTAACTGACTCTAATCCTGAAAGATTCCCAGTATATCATCTTCCTTAAGAATTAGATATTCTGTATCATCTATAGTTATCTTTGAACCAGAATATTTATCAAAGAGTATAACATCACCTACCTTAACACTATTTACCTCGCTCCCTATTGATTCTACACTTCCCTTCTGGGGTTTTTCCTTTGCTGCCTCAGGAATATATATACCCCCTGCGGTTTTTTCAGCCTCTGTGGCATAGCTTACAAAAACCCTATCCTTTAATGGCCTGAATTTCAAAACCTTTTTTTCAGTAGAAACATCTGACATTTTAAATCCCTCCTTTCAAAACATTAATAATATTTTTTGTTTTTAGCACTCTCCCGAAGAGAGTGCTAATATTATACTCAATAACTCTCAAAATCAAATCGTATTTTTCCAGAAAAATACTGTCTATTGGCAAAAAACTCAGGTTATTGTAAATTACAGCACTTTTTCTAATAAATACTATTATTTTCATCAATATAGGCACTTTCTTCACTTGTATATTTAGAAAAGGAGAAAAAAGTACTGCATGATGAGGCAGAAAAAATTTTAGAGTATGCATGGTAATATCTCAAAATCCCTATTGGTAACTATTCAGCATAACTTCAGCTAATTACAGGGCAAGGGATTCCAAAGACTTTATAATGCGTATAATTATAGTCAGGTTTATTTAAATAGAACAGCATTATTTTAGTTTAGGTCTCTATGAGTAGTCAGAGCTAAACGCTGTAGTGGTAATTCTGATGCGGAGACTTACCTTATCTCTTCTTTTATAAATGAATTCAATTTCAGAGTCCTGCAAAAACTCATCTTTTAGAATATCCAGTTTTTGGAGAAACTCTTCTATATTTGAAAACATTATTTAAACTCTTACCTTAATCTCCCATAAAGTATTCAACCATTTCTTTCGTTCAGATTCAAAGCCTTCCCATTCCATAAAATCTCTTTCTACTCTATGGGAGCGTTTATCTTTAATGATTCCTTCCTCCCATGCCCTCTGGAAACTCTCATAATCCATTCCATATTTAGATTCAAACTCAAATATCCTTTCCTCGCACTCCTTAAGTCGCATTGTAACTATTCAGCTAATTACAGGGTGAGGGGTGGAAAAGACTTTATAGCGTCA
>JBHHUU010000006.1:0-32915 GCA_046753905.1 Nitrospirota bacterium
GACTTTATAATGCGTATGATTATAATAAGTTTATTCAGATAGAAGAGCATTATTTTAGATCAGAATCTCTATGAGTAGTGAGACCTAATCGCTAATGTGACGCTATAAACTCTTTTCCACCCCTCACCCTGTAATAGCTGAATAGTTACATTTCACCCTAACCCTCTCCCACAAGAGGAGAGGGGATAAGGTAAATTTTCATATCTTGGGGGTGACTCATTAGAGTCATGAACGTTTATTTGTAAAACAACATGAGAATATGAACTCTGTTTATTACCTTTATTTTAAAAAGATAAACTGTATATTATCCTATATTATATTTATAGTTGTTCCATTAATATTTACTATATCCTGCAATAAAAATAGGTTATGGATCAGGCAATGGAGTAATACTACACCACTCTCTGTCTCAAGGAGTGGTGCTTGCGGAGTTTCAGTAAATGGATTTATATATGTTATGGGTGGTGTAGAGGCAAATACCAGTGGAAAAGGATTTCTTGTCTCAGGAGAATATACAAGGATAAGGTCTAATGGAGAATTAGAGGAATGGAAGACTCTCCCTTCATTAAATGTACCAAGGGGTTTTATGGGATGCGTGGAGGCTAATGGATATATATATGTTATCGGGGGGTCAAATTTTGAGAATGGAATGAATCTATTAAATAGCGTTGAGAAGGCTCATATTAATAAAGATGGGAGTCTTGGAGCATGGTCTCTTACCACGCCAATGCGCACCAGAAGAAGAGGCGTAACAACGGTAAGCATAAATGGATATATATATTCGCTAGGTGGTTATAATGGAGTATTTCTGCGGACAGTGGAGATGACAAAAGTAAAGGATCATGGAGAATTAAAAGAATGGCAAATACTTAACGGTATATTTACAAGCAGCAGATATATACATGGGGGGGCATACGCAAATGGTAACATATATATTGTAGGCGGACATGACAGTATGGATGGCAGTGCAAAGAATAGTACAGAATGGAGCAGAATAAATCCTGACAATACTCTACATGGGTGGGTTTCCGGTCCTCCCTTGAATTCACCAAGGTTTTTAACCCGTGTTGCTGCCACAGACAACTATCTTTATGTGGTTGGAGGATATAACGGGAATTACCTTAAGAGTGTGGAAAAGGCAACTATTAACAAAGATGGCAGTCCAGACAAATGGCAGTATGCCCTTCCATTAAAGGAGGAGAGGGAGGGGGCAGCTATTATTACAGACAGGGGTTATATCTATGTTATTGGCGGCTCAAATAAAGGGAGATATCTAAATGATGTGGAATTCGCTGCTATTAATAAAGATGGTGAATTAGGAAGCTTTGTAAGTGCAAAGTGAGACTTTTTAACAGATAGCAAGGGAGAAACTTTATGAAAAGAGGCAAGGTATATCTCGTAGGTTCTGGACCTGGTGATCCAAAGCTGATCACACTGAGAGGGATAGAGTGCATTAAGTCTGCGGATGTAATAATATATGACTATCTGGCTAATGAAAGACTGCTTACATACTCAAAGGATAGCGCAGAGATTATCTATGTAGGTAAAAAAGGGGGTGATCATACCCTTCCGCAATATAGTATTAACCAGCTTATTATACAAAAGGTAAAGGAAGGAAAGATTGTTGCCCGTTTAAAGGGTGGTGACCCATTTGTCTTTGGAAGGGGAGGAGAGGAGGCAGAGGAGCTGGCAGATGCAGGTATGGAATTTGAGATAGTACCGGGTGTTACTTCTGCAATAGCCTGTCCTGCCTATGCGGGTATTCCTTTGACTCACAGGTTATTTACATCTACTGCTGCCTTTATAACAGGTCATGAAGACCCCACAAAAGATGACTCTAATATAGCATGGGATAAAATAGCCACTGGCATAGGGACATTAGTTTTTCTGATGGGGATGTCAAATCTCTCAAAGATAGTAAAAAATCTTATAAGATATGGCAGAGATCCCAGAACGCCTGTTGCCCTCGTAAGATGGGGCACCCTGCCTGAACAGAAAACAGTCACAGGAACTTTAGAAGATATTGTCTCCCTGTCAGAAAAGAATAATATTAGACCTCCAGTGGTAATAATAGTAGGAGATGTGATAAAATTAAAAGAGAAGCTAAACTGGTTTGAGAAGAGACCTCTGTTTGGTAAGAAGATAGTCGTTACAAGGGCAAGGGAGCAGGCAAGTGCATTTGCCGATCTTCTGAGTCTCTATGGGGCAGAGCCTATAGAGTTTCCAACAATTCAGGTTGTGCCGCCAGAAAGCTGGTCTGACTTAGATGAGGCAATATCGAAGATAGAGGGGTTTGACTGGATTATATTTACAAGTGTAAATGGAGTAAGATACTTTATAGAGAGGTTAAGGGCTAACAAGAGGGATATAAGAATACTGAAGGGTATAAAGATATGTACAATAGGACCAAAGACAAAAGATGAGATAGAGAGATATAGTATCTCTCCTGACCTTGTCCCCGCAGAATACAGAGCAGAGGCAATTATTGAACAGATGGGAAGAAAGGGGATAAGGGACAAAAAGATACTTATACCACGTGCGGAGGTGGCAAGAGAGATACTCCCGGAAGAACTGACGAGGATGGGCGCAGTAGTTGAGGTGAAGACCGCATATAAGACAGTGCGTCCTGATGGTAACATTGGCAGGGTACGAGAATTGTTCAGAGAAAAGAAGATATCTGTTATAACCTTTACCAGTTCATCAACTGTGAAAAACTTTGTAGAGGCATTTAGTAAAGAGGATGTGTCAAGAATAACAGAGGGAGCGATTATAGCAAGCATTGGTCCTATTACAGCAAAGACAGCTCAGGAATATGGCATAAAAACAGACATAATGCCTCAGGAATATATAATTCCAGCCTTGACAGAGGCGATTGCAGAGTACTATAGAGGATAGGAGATACTATTTATGGGAATTGTTGCTGTTCCAAGAAGACTAAGGGAAAAATTAGGTGAAGATGCTACAGATGATCTGGTGATATTACTCAATGAATCTGATAAAGATACAAAAGAGGATGTAATAGATGTTGCATCTGAACGATTTGAGAGGAGATTAACAGAAGAGATTACAAGGATAGATCGGAGAATTACTGAGGAAGTGGCAAAACTGAATGAAAGAATCAGTGATGAGGTGGCAAAGTTAGATAAGAGGATCACGGAAGAATCAGCAAAGTTGGATAAGAGGATCACGGAAGAGGCAGCAAAGTTAGATAAGAGGATCACGGAAGAGGCAGCAAAATTGGATAAGAGGATTAGTGAGACTAAGACTGAGATAATTAAATGGATGTTTATCTTCTGGGTTGGACAGGTAGGAATGATATTAGGTATACTATTTGCATTTTTTAAGTAGATTAGAGGAGAATAAGATATGATTGATATAACAAAACTCTATTGTGGTATTGATACTACGGGTGATCCTTTGAGATATGGGCATAAGAGGGGAGCAGGACATGGCAGTCCACATGTCACAGAGAAGATAGAGCATACCGTGCCACGCTCTGCAAAGGAGAGGAGACCTGTAGTTGTATGGAATATTACCAGGAGGTGTAATCTCTCCTGTGTCCATTGTTACTCTGATTCTCATAACAAAATATATGATGGGGAGTTGACCACTGAGGAGGCAAAGGAAATGATCTCTGATCTGGCAGAGTTTAATATCCCTGCATTACTCTTGTCAGGTGGTGAGCCTCTTATCAGAAAGGACATATTTGAACTGGCATCATATAGCAGAAATAAAGGACTTCGTCTGACGCTATCTACAAATGGAACTTTGATTGATATGAAGACCGCAAAAAGGATTAAGGAGGTTGGATTCAGCTATGTAGGCATCTCCTTTGACGGAATAGGAGAGACAAATGATAGGTTCAGGGGCATGGAGGGTGCGTTTGACCTTGCAATGAGGGGAGTAAGAAACTGCATGGAGGCAGGACAGAAGGTTGGTCTCAGGTTAACACTTACAAGGAGAAATTATGAAGACCTGAATGCTATCTTTGACTTCATTGAGAAGGAAGGCATCCAGCGGGCATGTTTCTATCACCTTGTATATGCTGGACGCGGAAGTGAAATGAAAAAGGATGACCTATCTCATAAAGATACAAGGTCTGCCATAGATATAATCCTGAAAAGGACAGAAGATTTTCATGACAGAGGCATGAGAAAAGATATCCTTACCGTAGATAATCATGTTGACGGTCCATATATATATATGAAACTAAAAGAAAAAGACCAGAAGCTGGCAGAAGAGGTCTTCTCTCTTATGAAATGGAATGGCGGCGGCACTTATTCATCAGGGGTTGGTATTGGAGAAATAGACTCACTTGGTAATGTTCATCCCGACCAGTTCTGGCAGTATTATACCTTTGGCAATGTAAGAGATCGTAAGTTTTCTGAGATATGGATGGATAGCTCAGATCCACTTATGGCAGGACTTAAAGACCGTATCCCTCTATTAAAGGGAAGATGCAGTAAGTGCAGGTTTCTTGCGATATGTGGTGGAAGTTTCAGGGTAAGAGCAGATAAGATATATGGCGACCCATGGGCGCCAGACCCTGCATGTTATCTTACTGATGAGGAGATAGGGATTTAGATAGACCATTCCTTCTCTGTTTCTATATTCTGTTACAGATTATTGTAATTATGTCTAATTTCCTACCTATCAGGACATACAATAATATCAACCAGATATTGAACAGGCTCTTAGACATTGAGCAGGAATAAGTTGGAGATTTTCATATCTCATCTTAAGGATATTGGGCAGATAGATTTTTACGTCTGATACGTAACTATTCAGCTATTACAGGGTGAGGGGTGAAAAAGAGGTAATTACCCAATTAAGTTGGAGAAAATCACCCCTAATCCCCCTTTAGCAAAGGGGGATTTGTTCTTTGGGTTAATATTTTTACTATGAAAATACCCCCTTACCTAAACCACCCCTCACCCTAACCCTCTCCCCTGAGGGGAGAGGGAACTTTCCCCTCCCTTGATGGGAGGGGATTAAGTATTAAGGAAAAGGGTAATATTGAATTACTGGAATAGGGAGGGTGATAGATTTTCACCCTCGGGGGTGAACAACTCGTTCATGAATGTTTACCTTAACTTATTGGGTAATTACAAAAAGAGTTTATAGCGTCACTTTAGCGTTTAGCTCTCACTGCTCATAGAGACCTTATCTGAAATGATGCTGTTGTATTTGAATAAATTTATTATAATCATACGCATTATAAAGTCTTTGAAACCACTTGCTCTGTATTAGCTGAATAGTTACTCCGATACTTTGAAGGATAATTTAATATCATAATGATTTCTGATTCAAAAAAAGAGATATTCGGGTGGTGTTTATATGACTTTGCCAACTCTTCTTATACAACTTTAATTGTAACGGTTGCATATAGTGTCTACTTTACTGAGTTTGTAGCCGAAGGATATAATGGAGATGTGTTATGGGGAAGGGGCTATGCCCTGTCCATGATCCTGATAGGGATAATCTCTCCTGTATTAGGGGCATTAGCAGACTATTCAGGCACGAAAAAGAGATATTTGATAATATTTACCCTATGTTGTATTGTGTCAACATCTCTTCTCTTTTTTGTAAAAAAGGGAGATATAATCAGCGGGCTTGTCCTGTTTGTAACAGGAAATATAGGATATAATGGAGGTATTACCTTTTATAATGCCTTTTTAAAAGATATCTCTGATAAAGAAAACATGGGGAGGATATCAGGTTATGGATGGGCAGCAGGGTATATAGGAGGTTTATTATGTCTGGCTATAACCTATCCATTTATTAAGGGTGGATTTATAAAAGAGAATCTGTTTTACTATAGGTTAAGTTTTCCTATTACAGCCCTTTTTTTTCTTTCCTTTTCTATTATTACCTTTATCTTTTTAAGGGAAAGAAGGGTATATGCATTAATATCAAAAGGTTGTTTATACTGGACAACAGGATTTAAGAGGGTAAGAGAGACATTAAAAGAGAGGAAGCGATTTAGAGAACTTTTCAAATTTTTTGTAAGCTATCTGATATATAATGATGGAATAAATACTATTATAGTCTTTTCTGCAATATTTGCCAGAAGGGTATTATCTTTTACAGTAGGGGAAATTATTATATACTTTATAGTAACACAGATTACATCTGCGATAGGCGCATATATATTCGGTTTTATAACGGACAAGACAGGTGCGAAAAAGGCAATCTCTATAACACTAATACTCTGGATATTTATTGTTTTGTCTGTATTTTTTGTTGAAAATAAATTACAATTTTATATTATAGGATTAACTGCAGGTATATGTATTGGATCCAATCAGTCTGCAAGCAGAACACTGTTAGGTCAGTTTGCTCCAGAGGAGAAGGCAGCAGAGTTCTTTGGCCTTTTTTCTTTAACAGGCAAACTTGCTGCTGTCATAGGACCATTGGTTTACGGAGAGATCGTTGGCATTACCAATAGTCACAGGATTGCAGTAATATCTATAGCCATATTTTTTATAATAGGCATGTTTTTATTATTTCTTGTAAATGAAGAGGAGGGTATAAGGACAGCAGAGAATTATTCAGAAGACAGTGGCAAAGGATTGGTATAAATCTAAACAAAAGGAGGAATATGGTGGAAGAAAAGAGTATGGTTGAAAAAAGAAAGCATGAAAGAATAACCTGTCAGATGTTAATCAATTATGGCACTGAGGATTCATTTAAGTCAGATTATATAGCAAATATAAGCGGTGGAGGGATATTCATCCAGACGACATCTCCCATCAAGTTAGGCAGCAAAATAATGTTGCGACTAGCATTTCCTAATATTCCAAGACTGATAGAAGTTGAAGGTAAGGTTGTCTGGATTAATGAGTATATTGAAGGAGGCACATCAACTCCTGGTATGGGGATACAGTTTATGAATCTTTCTGATGAAGATCAGACATTTGTTATGAATTTCATACATAATGAAAAGAAAGAGGGTGACATAGAGAATGGAGAAAGTGAAAAATAAGGTAAACAGACTGTTCCTGTTCTTTATCTTTCTTCTTTTATTGGGGTGTGCAACCGATGAGAGTATGCTGGTTAAAGGGTCTGTCCGTGTAAAAAGAATAGATGAGATAATTAATGGACTGGAGAAGGCATATAACAAAAGAGATATAAACACCTTTTTTTCCTTCTTCTCATCCGATTATGATGATTATGACAGGCTAAAAGATATTTTTAAAGCCCTTGAAATATATGATGAGATCAGACTTGAACTCTTTGTTGACAGAATACTGATTAACAGAGAGAAAATATCTGTCTCCATTTACTGGGAAAAGAAATTAGTTACAGCAAAGGAAAGGCATATAGACAGAAAGAGTGGAAATTCTCTTTTAGAGTTAAGAGTCATAAATGATGGTGAAATAAAAGTAAAAAGGATAAAAGGAGAATATCCTTTTGGATTAATTTAAAATTTCTGCTGCACTTAAGAACCTATTTTTGAACCGCAGAATATCGAACAAGGAATTTCGAATAATAAAGGATTAAAGTAAGTATTCAGTTAATACAGAGCAAGGGGTTCAAAGACTTTATAATGCGTATGATTATAATAAGTTTCCAATATGTTGGGGACTTAATTTTATCTTCCGTTAGTTCCCTCTCCCCTTGTGGGAGAGGGTTAGGGGGAATTACAAGTTTATTCAGATAGAACAGCATCATTTCAGATTAGGTCTCTATGAGTAGTGAGAGCTAAACACTAAGGGTTTGTAAAAAAATAAGTGTTACATTGTGTGCTCAGATTTAGGTCAGGTTTGGCCGATAGAACCATTGCGAAAACGCAGGAATAGTGAACTATTTTGAGGATTTTGTGATTGTTGGATCGGACAAAGATAACCTGAAGATGAGATGCAAAATGTGATAGTTATTTTTTTACAGACCCTAAGGTGACACTATAAACTCTTTTCCATCCCTCACTCTGTATTAGCTGAATAGTTACGGATTAAACACTTCATAGTTCTGCGGTTACTTGTTCGATATTCTGCGGTTTAATATTCAATTTTCTCTATCTCTACTTTGTGATTATGTCAAAACCTTGACATAAATGCTTTCAGGTTACTACTATCATATTGTTTTTATTAGATAAAAAAACTGTTCACAAAACAGGCATATATATTGCATATTCATAATTAACAATAATATCAGTAATAGTAGTGATGAAAAGTGTACAAGAAGAATAAAAAGAGTTTAGTAAAAGAAAATAATTTTATCTGTTATGGGTTGGTGCTTGTTTTATTATGGTGGATTGGTGAATCTTTTATAGATGTTTATATATTTCATGAGAATAACCTTTCTCAGCAACTGTTTTCCCCTGACTACCATGAATTCTGGATGCGTTCTCTTACCACACTTATGCTCGTCATATTTATTGTCTATGTACGGTTTGTTATTACTAAAAAGAGACATGCAGTAAACAGACTGGAACAATCAGAGATGCGATTCTATTCTGTAGTGGAATCTGCTACTGATGCGATTATTTTAACTGATAATAGTGGAAACGTTCTTTCATGGAACAGTGGCGCAGAGAGTATATTTGGATATCCAAAAGAGGAGGTATTAGAAAAGTCTATCACTTTACTGATCCCTGAGAAATATAAAAATGCGCATATAAATGGATTCAATCGGGCGTATTCAAGTGGTAAGTCTGATCTGGCAGGGAAAACAATTGAGCTGCAGGGGTTGAAGAAAGATGGAACTGAATTCCCTCTGGAACTGACTCTGTCCAGATGGAAGATAGAAGAAAAGACCTTTTATAGCAGTATTATCAGGGATATTACAAGGCGTAAGAAGGCAGAAGAGGAACTGGAAGAAGAGAAAAACAAACTTCAGGCAATAGTTGAGGCAATAGAATATGGTCTCTCTATTCAGGATAGAGACTATAATATCCTCTATCAAAATCATATCCTCAGGGACAAATTTGGCAGGATAGGTGAAAAGTGTTATTGGGTCTATGAAAATAATGACAAAATCTGCGATGGATGTCCTATTGAAACTGCATATAGAGAGGGCATATCTCATACTGAAGAGAAAATGGCAACAATGCCATCAGGAGATATCGTCTATTGGGAAAATACTGCCAACCCCATCAGAAACGCAAAAGGAGAGATTGCAGCATGTCTTATGGTGGTCAGGGATATTACTGATCGAAAGAGACTTGAGAAACAGACCCAATTCAGGGTAAAACGCCTTAATGCCTTATACTCAATTGAAAAGGCAATTACCTCTACCCTTGACCTGCGTATCACGCTTGATCTTTTACTCGATAAAATAATCAGCCACCTTGAAATTGATGCCGCAGATATCTTACTCTTAAATCCTGGCACTATGATGTTAGAATATGCTGCGGCTCATGGTTTTAGAACCATGGCTCTCAAGTATACACAACTGCGATTGGGAGAAAGTCATGCTGGACGTGCTGCCAAATTATGTCAGATTGTTAATATTCCGAATCTGAATAAAGATTTTGATGACTTTAACCAATCTACACTATTACCCCTCGAGAATTTTGTTGAATACTATGCGGTACCGCTTATTGCCAAAGGTAAAGTTAAAGGTGTGCTTGAAATCTTCAATCGTTCTCCATTTGAAGCTGATCAGGAGTGGCTAGAATTTCTTAATACCCTTTCCAGTCAGGTAGCTATAGCGATAGATAATGTCACGCTCTTTGAAAATCTTCAGCATTCCAATGACGAACTTGTTATTGCCTATGATACTACTATAGAGGGCTGGTCACGTGCAATGGATCTTAAGGATAAAGAGACAGAAGGACACTCCAGACGTGTTACAGACATGACACTTCGCATAGCTCGCGAGTTAGGGATTAAAAAGAATGAGCTGATTCATATAAAAAGAGGGGCACTCCTGCATGATATGGGCAAGTTGGGTATCCCTGACAGAATTCTCCTCAAGCCGGGCAAACTTACTGAAGAGGAGTGGAAGATAATGAAACAGCATCCTGTTTATGCCTATGATATGTTATATCCGATAGAGTATCTGCGTCCTGCTATAGATATACCTTACTGCCACCATGAGAAATGGGATGGAACTGGTTATCCAAGAGGGCTTAGGGGTGAGGAGATACCTCTATCTGCCCGCATATTTGCTCTTGTGGATGTGTGGGATGCTTTAAGGTCTGATCGTCCTTATAGACCAGCATGGTCTAAGGAGAAAACATTTGAAAATATTATTTCAAATTCAGGCACTCACTTTGATTCAGAGATAGTGAAGATATTTTTAAAGATGGATTTGTAGTAGGTAGAGAGAATTATTGCTAAGGTATTAACAGCCTGTTGAAATAAAAGTATCTGAATTTGTAACTATTCAGCTAATACAGAGCAAGGGGTTCCAAAGACTTTATAATGCGTATGATTATAATAAGTTTACCATGAAAATCCCCCTGCCCCCCTTTGCTAAAGGGGGAGTATAAGTTTCCCCTTTGATAGAGGGAGGTTAATTTTCATGCTCGGGGGTGAACAACTCGTTCATGTATGTTTATTTAGATACAATAGCATTATTTCTGATCAAGTCTCTATGAGTAGTGAGAGTTAAACGCTAATGTGAGGCTATAAACTCTTTTCCACCCCTCACTCTGTATTAGCTGAATAGTTACCTAAATTCTGATTTATGCCCCCACATCTTGTTTCCAAGCAGGAGCTTTCCCCAACTTCTCGTTCTAAGAGCCTGCTTGGAAACACTATTTGTTCTGGAATATTCTGGTTCCAGACTATTGATTGTGTTCTGCCATTTTATACGATGGAACTTTTTTACCTTTGGGAGTAGTCTCATAATTGACAGGTAATCTTGTATATAATATGATTTACTGAATTAGTCTAATCATTTTGTATAGAAAAAGGAGGTTTATCTTGAGAAGAGAGAAAAGATGGAGAGAAAAGGTTATAGAACCTTCTGTGCAGAATAATTTATGTAAAGGTCTGGGTATAAGACCTATAACTGCACAGATTCTTATAAAGCGTGGGATAATAGAGATTGATGATGCAAGAAGTTTTTTAAATATTTCTTCGTCTGGTTTAATTAATCCATTCTCTTTAGAAGACATGGATAAGGCTGTATTGAGGATAGAAAAGGCGATAGATAATAATGAAAAAATATTGATCTATGGAGATTATGATGTAGATGGTGTAACTGCAACTTCATTATATCTTAGCTTTTTCAGGGATATTGGAAAAGATGCAGCATATTATATTCCTAATCGGATAGATGAAGGGTATGGAATAAACAGAGAGGCTATATTAAAGATAAAAGAGATGGGAATATCTCTTATTATAACTGCTGATTGTGGAACTACCTCTATAGAAGAGGTTGACCTTGCGCAATCCTTGGGCATAGATATTATAATTACAGACCATCATGAATCAAAGGCAGAACTCCCAAGAGGGATTGCAGTATTAAACCCTAATCGCAAGGACTCATTATATCCATTTAAGGGATTGTGTGGGGTGGGAATGGCTTTGAAGTTGGTACATGCTCTGTTGATAAATAGAGTTGAGGAGTGCAGGAGTGTAGGAGTTGGAAAGTTAACTCCTCAACTCCTCAACTCCTCAACTCCCCAACTCCGCAGTTATTTAGACCTTGTTGCCCTTGGTACAATAGCAGATGTCGCTCCTATTCGTGGAGAAAACCGCTACCTTGTAAAGGAGGGTCTTCATTTTATCACAAAAGGTGAGAGGATAGGCATACGTGCATTAAAAGATATATCAGGTATGGATGGCAGCGAGGTTGGGATTGGAGGTGTTGGGTTTACTCTGGCACCAAGAATAAATGCAGGAGGCAGGTTGTCTTCTGCCAATGAAGGGGTAGAGCTTTTTATGTGCAGGTCGTATGACAGGGCAATAGAGATTGCAAGAAGACTTGATACCAAAAACAGAGAAAGGCAAAGGATAGAAGAGAGGATATTGCAGGAGGCAGAAGAGATGATAAAAAGGGAAGAGAAAAAAAAATACAGGGTTATTATTATGGCATCTCCTTCGTGGCATCCTGGCGTGGTAGGTATTGTGGCATCCAGAATAGCTGAAAAATATTATTGTCCAACTATATTAATAGCATTGAGAGAAGACGGCATTGGAAGGGGGTCAGGGAGATCTATATCAGGGTTTAATTTGTATGAAGGTATAAACAGATGCAGTAAATATCTGGAGGGATTTGGCGGGCATAAGTTTGCAGTTGGAATTACAATCAGGTCAGAGAATATAGCCCCATTCAGAGCAGAGATGGAAAAAGTTATAGATAGCTCATTGTCAGATGAGGATTTTATCCCTGAGATATATATCGATGCTTCAGTAGACTTAAAAGAGATTGATTTTCAGGTAATGAGCGAGATAGATAAGTTATCACCCTTTGGTGTGGGAAATCCTGAACCAACTCTTTTGACCAGAGGAGTAGAAGCCTTTTATCCTAAGATAGTTGGAAATAATCATTTAAAAATGAAACTAAGGGATGAGAAGAGATTTACATTTGATGCAATTGGATTTAAGATGGGAGATATGCTTAATCAGTTAGATCTCAACATGGGTATGGGAAGGGTAGATGTTGTCTTTTCACCAAAAATAGATGTCTGGCAGGGGAAAAAGAAAATACAGTTCAGATTAAAGGATATTAGAAAAAGCAAAAAATAATGTAACTATTCAGGATACAAATGATTTCTTTAGAAGATATTGTTAAAAAGGTATTAGTATATAGTCCGAAATCACAGGTTGATTTAATAAAAAAGGGCTATGATCTGGCAGCTATTGCCCATGAAGGACAGGTACGGCAATCAGGGGAACCTTATCTGAAACATCCTCTGGAAGTTGCATACATAGTCACTGAATTAAAACTTGATGCAGTTTCAATAACCTCAGCATTATTACATGATATAGTTGAGGATACCCCATTTACCTTAAAAGAGATAGAGAAACATTTAGGACCATTTGGTAAAGATATAGTAAGTATAGTTGATGGACTGACAAAGATAGGAAAGATTTCTTTTAAGAATAGAGAAGAGAAACAGGCAGAAAATTTCAGAAAGATGATTATCTCTATGGCGAATGATATCAGGGTAATTCTGATAAAGTTGGCAGATAGACTTCATAATATGCGGACATTATATTATCTTTCTGAATATAAAAGGATCCGTGTTGCCCAGGAGACTCTTGATATATATATCCCTATAGCAAACAGGCTCGGCATCGGCTGGATAAAGATTGAATTAGAGGATTTGTGTTTTCGCTATATTAAACCTGATATATATTTTAATTTAACAAAAAAGATTGCAAAAAAAAAGAATGAGAGAGAGAGGTATATTAAAAAGATAATAAACATTGTAAAGAAAAATCTTAAAAAATATAACTTTAAAGGAGAAGTAGTAGGCAGGCCCAAGCATATATATAGCATATACCAAAAGATGGAGAGGCAGGGGATTCCTTTTGAAGAGGTCTATGATAAAAGTGCTATCAGGATTATTACTGACAGCAAAATGGCCTGTTATGAGCTGCTTGGAATAATACATTCCATCTGGAAGCCTGTACCGGGAAGGTTTAAGGATTATATAGGTATTCCCAAATATAATATGTATCAATCATTGCACACTACAGTTATAGGACCTGATGGTGAACATATAGAGGTTCAGATAAGATCAGAAGAAATGCACAGAGTGGCTGAGGACGGTATTGCATCACACTGGAAATACAAAGAAAAGGGTGAGATAGATGAGAAGGATAATAGAACATTTGGATGGCTGAGACAGTTAGTAGAGTGGCAGAGGGATATCTTAGATAACAGGCAGTTTATGGATTATATGAAGACAGGTCTATTGCCTGAAGTAGTCTATGTATTTACTCCTAAAGGTGATGTAAAGGAATTAATTAAGGGTTCTTCTCCTATAGATTTTGCCTATAGCATACATACAGAGATAGGGAATCACTGTACTGGTGCTAAAATCAGCGGCAAGATAGTTCCTTTAAAATATCAATTGAAGACAGGGGATACAGTTGAGATTATTACATCTCCCGCACAGGTTCCAAGCAGAGATTGGCTGAAGATCATAAAAACTCCAAAGTCAAAGTCAAAGGTTAAGCACTGGATAACTACAGAGGAGAGAAAAAGGAGTCTTGAGATAGGGAAAAAATCAATGGAACAGGAAGTAAGACGCCATAACCTTAGTCCTGGCGAGGTATTTAAGTCAGAAAAACTTAGGGAGATTATAAAAGAACACAGGCTTAAAGACTTACAGGATTTATTAATATCAATAGGTTATGGGAGGATATCCACAGGTAGTATCATAAACAAACTTATACCTGTCACTGAATTGAAAGAGACCTTAAAAGACAAGATAGTGAAGAAAATGGGGATTTATGATAAGGGGGTGAAGATAAAGGGTATAAGTGAAATACTTATCAATTTTTCCAAATGCTGCAATCCTGTGCCTGGGGATAAAATTATTGGCTTTATTACCAGAGGAAGAGGTCTTTCTATTCATACTCTGGATTGCCCCAATATAGATGAACTGGATTATGATAAGAACAGATTAATAGATGTAGAGTGGGAAATTAAAGGAAGACCTGTCCATCCAGCAAAGATATGTGTATTATCTGTCGACAAACCAGGGTTATTAGCTAATATCTCTGCATCTATTACCTCAGCAAATGCTAATATAAGTCATGCCGATATAACTACTACCGATGATAAAAAGGCAGTTTTCAAATTTGTAATAGAAATAATTGATGCCAGACATCTTGATAAAATATTGAGGAATATAGAAAAGGTAGAGGGAGTCTTAAGGGCAAGAAGGGTCAGAAGAGGTTAGGCTATATAAGTAATGATAAATGACAAAGGGAAAGGCTATAAGTAAATTCATTAGTAACTATTCAGCTAATACAGGGCAAGGGATTCCAAAGACTTTATAATGCGTATGATTATAGTCAGGTTTATTTAAATAGAACAGCATCATTTTAGTTTAGGTCTCTATGAGTAGTCAGAGCTAAACGCTAAGGTGATGCTATAAATTCTTTTCCACCCCTTGCCCTGTATTAGCATGAATAGTTACAATTCGTTATTCTATATTCATCTTGATTCCGACTTGTCTGTTTGAGGATTATTTTATGATACTCCTTTTTTCCTAAAAAAATAATACATTGTGATTATAGACAAAGCATAGAAAATGATGTAACTTATTGTTAAAAGGTTTATTTCTTCTTTGTTGAGATTCACGAATAAAAGAAAGACAATTTGGGATAGACCATCATTTTCACTAAGTAGGAAAGAGAAAGGTGTAGAGGGAATATAAAAGATATTTTTGGAGCAAACGTTTATGATTTTGATGAGTTACCCCAAGACATGAAAATTTAACCTATATCCCCTCTCCCCTTGTGGGAGAGGGTTAGGGTGAGGGGGGGGATTTTCATACTAAAGGAAAAGATGTTAAAAAAGAGTATTCAGGGAAAACTTATATTGTCCATATTTGGTATAGGACTGTTGGGGATAGCCGCTGGACTAAGTATTATATACTTTATAGGGAGAGATTCAATAAGACAGTCTATCGGCGATTCATTTATGAAATTAGCAAGCCTTACCAGTGATAAACTTGAGCTATCTATAGATCATCACATAGAGGAGTCTCTTTCTTTTGGTTCTTCTGTAAATTTATTAACTGTTACAGAGAGGTATAATAAATTTTATCAGGATAAAAATGAGGGTAATGTAATTAAAGATGTAAAGGCTATAGAGGAGAGATGGAGTAATATAGATGAAGAGGATAGGGTTTTAAGTGAGATACTTAATAATAATGCCTCTTTATATATGAGAAATTATGAGAGACAGCATGACAATATAAATATAATTGACAGAGGCGTGCATTACAATATTATAGCTACGGATATTATGGGGAAGGTAACAGCGGCATTAAACAAACCATCACATTATTATTATGGAGATAAGGTATGGTGGAAAAGCGCATACAATAATGGTAATGGCAGGGTGTATCTAAGCGATATAGAGTATGATGATGACCTGAAAGCATATACCTTTGGCATAGCAGCGCCGATTATGGATGGCAATAAGGTGATAGGTGTATTGTATATGATACACAATGTAGATATATTTTTCAGGTGGGTAACATCAATAAAGGTAGGAGAGACAGACCATACCATGCTTGCCAGTTCTGATGGTGTATTACTCTTTTGTCCCATATTTCCTATAAGGTCTCATAGTCTTCATCCTGAGTTGAGAGAAGAGATATTTAAGGATAAGCCTGGTTGGGGTGTGACTGTGAATGATGTACACTATAAAGGAGAGGCTATAAATGGATATGCGCCTGTAGGCATAACTGTATCGTTTGGTCTGAATAATTTCGGTGGGAAGAGATGGTATATATTTACCAGTCAGAACCCGGAAGAGACATACTCACCGATAAATAAATTATTTAAATGGATATTGATATCAGGATTTATGGGGTTGGGCGTATTGTCGGTATTGGGATTGGTGGTTACAAAGAAGATAGTAATTACTCCAATAAAGGAATTAAAAAGGGGCGCTGAATTGATAGGAGAAGGCAATTTAGACTATAACATATATGTAGATACAGGAGATGAGATAGAAGACCTTGCATCTGAGTTTAACAAGATGGCTAAAAAACTAAAGAAATCTTATACTGGATTGGAAGAGATGGTTGAAGATAGGACAAAGGAACTAGAGGAACGGACAAGAGAATTAGAAGTGAGGAATAAAGAGTTCTTTTTGCTATATTCAATAACCTCAACTATCTTTGAACCAAAGAGATTGGAAGGATTATTGGATGATACATCAAATAAGATATTGGGTGTTATGAAGGCAAATATAGCAGTAGTATGTTTGAAAGATAGAACAGGAATAGAGATGAGAATAAAGGGATTGCCAGATAATTTTCCTGATAAGGGTAAAATCATGAAATTTTGCGAATACCTTAATACTCTGGTTATAAAAGAAGAAAAAACAGTATATATAGATGATATATTGAGTCAGATAGGTATTCCTGAAAGATATAAAGATATAGAAATGCTATCTTTAGCATGTATACCTATAAGGTCTATCAAGCGTATATTCGGATCTATTATTATCTTTTATAAAAAGTCATACTACTTTTCACTGCAGAGAAAAGAGATATTCTCTTCTATAGGGCAGCAATTAGGTACTGTTATTGAGAACAATTTTTTGAATAAAGAAAGGGCTAAAAAGTAGGGTACAGGAGGATACTTATTAATGTCTGAAGTAGATATATTAGTTGCAGATGATGAGCCTTATATTATCAGGGCATTATCCTTTATATTTGAGAGAGAGGGTTTTTCTTTTCAGACTGCAAGGGATGGCGAAGAGGCGCTAAAAAAGACATATAAGCTCAGGCCAAAGATTATATTTCTTGATATAACAATGCCAAAGAAGAATGGGTTTGAAGTATGTTCGGAAATCAAGTCTGACCCTGAAATAAAAGGGAGTTATGTGGCAATGTTTACCGCTAAAGGGCAAGAAGATGACAAGAGGAGAGCAATGTTATACGGAGCAGATGAATATATAACAAAGCCATTCAGCCCTGTAGAGATTATCAGTAAAGTAAAAGGGCTTCTCACATCCTTATAAAGGTAAATCTGACATTTTTTCGGAGCAATGATAGAAGGGCAGGATGTGAAGTATAGGATAAACATATATCAGAAACTTATATTTTATATATTTGGCATAGGATTATTAGGGATAGCCGCTGGATTAAGTATTATATATTTTATAGGGAGAGATTCAATAAAACAGTCTATCGGTGATTCATTTATGAAATTAGCGAGTCTTACCAGTGATAAACTTGAGCTGTTGATAGAGCATCACATAGAAGAGTCTTTTTCTTTTGGCTCTTCTGTGAATTTATTAACTATTGTAGAGAGGTCTAATGAGCTTTATCAGGATGAAAATGAGACTGATATAATTGGAGATATAAGGGCTATAGAAGAGAGATGGAGTGATATAGATGAAGGAGACAGGATTTTAAGTGAGATACTTAATAATAATGCCTCTTTATATATGAGAAATTATGAGAGACAGCATGACAATATAAATATAATTGACAGAGGCGTGCATTACAATATTATAGCTACGGATATTATGGGGAAGGTAACAGCGGCATTAAACAAACCATCACATTATTATTATGGAGATAAGGTATGGTGGAAAAGCGCATACAATAATGGTAATGGCAGGGTGTATCTAAGCGATATAGAGTATGATGATGACCTGAAAGCATATACCTTTGGCATAGCAGCGCCGATTATGGATGGCAATAAGGTGATAGGTGTATTGTATATGATACACAATGTAGATATATTTTTCAGGTGGGTAACATCAATAAAGGTAGGAGAGACAGACCATACCATGCTTGCCAGTTCTGATGGTGTATTACTCTTTTGTCCCATATTTCCTATAAGGTCTCATAGTCTTCATCCTGAGTTGAGAGAAGAGATATTTAAGGATAAGCCTGGTTGGGGTGTGACTGTGAATGATGTACACTATAAAGGAGAGGCTATAAATGGATATGCGCCTGTAGGCATAACTGTATCGTTTGGTCTGAATAATTTCGGTGGGAAGAGATGGTATATATTTACCAGTCAGAACCCGGAAGAGACATACTCACCGATAAACAGATTATTAAAGTGGATAGTTATATCTGGATTTATGGTATTGGGTATAGTATCGGTGTTGGGATCTATTGTTGCAAAAAGGATAATCAGTCCAATAAAGGAGTTGAAGAGAGGGGCGGAATTGATAGGGGACGGCAACTTAGACTATAGCATATATGTAGATACAGGAGATGAGATAGAAGACCTTGCATCTGAGTTTAATGAGATGGCTAAAAAACTAAAAAAATCTTATACCGGGCTTGAGCAGTTAAGCAGAATAAAATCTGAATTTGTCTCAAAGGTCTCGCATGAGCTAAGGACTCCTCTTACTTCAATTAAAGGTTTTGTTGAGATACTTCTCTCTTATGATGGGATTGAGGAAGGTGTAAGAAAAGATTTTTTGACAATAATAAATGAAGAGAGCACAAGGCTTTCAAGACTTATTAATGACCTGTTAGATCTTTCAAAGATAGAGGCAGGCAAGGTAGAATGGCAGATCAGACCAATTAATCTGACTGAAATTATAGAGTTTTCTATAAAATCAATGAGAGCGTTGGCAATAGATAAGAATCTCTCCATATCTACAAGGATAGCTGATAATATACCCCTGATTATGGGTGATAAGGATAAACTGCTTCAGGTATTAGAGAATCTTATCAATAATGCAATAAAATTTACACATAAAGGGAAGATAATAGTAGGGGCAGATATATATGGCAAAAATGTAAGAATATTTGTATCTGATACAGGAATTGGTATTCCTGAAAAGGATATGGAAAAGATATTTGAGAGGTTTCATCAGTTAGGGGATACAGAAAAAGGTAAACCAAAGGGAACAGGATTAGGGCTTGCTATATCAAGAGAGATTGCTGCCTATTTAGGTGGCAGTATATATTGTGAGAGTAAGGTTGGAAAGGGAAGCACATTCTACTTAATAATACCGGCAGCACCTCTCTTTACTAAATGGACTAAAGAGGATAATCTCCATGAGGATAAGGTTTTAGCTATTCAATCCTCAATAAGGAAAGGAGGATAAAATTTATATTCTAAATTTTATTTCAAAGAAAAAGGTAGAAGGTATATTTGAAAATATCTCATCCACAAATAGTCTCAACTTAGGATTTATGGATGGAAAGAGTAAGATTATTACAAGAAAAGTCTCAAAAGAGCCCTTTACTATACCAATGGATGTAATATCAAGGTCTTTTAAAGAGACAGATATTAATAATCCCATGGTTATCAGACATAATAACCTTATCATAAAGTTATTCCCCTTTCAGTATAACGGCAGGTTCTTAGGGGCATTGATAGCCTCTTCTGATAATGATGAGGTCATGTTGTCTGCTGATACGCACCTTGCATTAGCATACGAATACATTAAAGATATAATCTTCTATAATTATGACTTAAGAAGTCTGTCATCTGAGATCATTAGTAAATATGAAGATATATCATTTCTTTATGGTCTCTCAACAAAACTTAGTACAATGCCTGATTTTGAAGCTGTATGCAGGATAATTACAAGGGATATCTTAAAGGTCGTGCCTGTTGAAAATATATCAATCCTGTTGTTGGATGAAGAAAAAGAGGAGCTATATTCAAAGTACTCTATAAAAAATGATGGAAAACATAATCCTCATTTTAAGTTTAAAAAGGATGAAGGGATAACAGGTTATGTCATGTCAAACAGAAACCCACTCATAGAATGCAATGTAAAGAACAACTCTTTTTTTAAAGAGGTAAGTTATCCTATCACTTCCCTCCTGTCTGTCCCAATGATAGCAAGGGGTAAAGTTATTGGAACAATAAACCTGAGTGACAGGCTTGACAGAAATGAGTTTTCCACAAGGGACCTTAAACTGGTCTCTTCCATAGCCTCTTCCTGTGCCATAACTTTAGATAATTCACTGTTATTTCATGAGATTAAAAGCCTGTTCTGGAGTGCGGTTAAATCCTTAATCTCTACCATAGATGCAAAGGATAATTATACCTGTGGTCATTCTCAGAGAGTTGCTAATATTACGCTTGTGATTGCCTCAGAGTTGAAGATACCTCAGGAAGAGTTAGATGATATATATCTTGCTGCTCTCCTTCATGACATCGGAAAGATAGGAGTGCCAGAGAAGATACTCTTTAAAAAGGGAAAACTTACCAAAGAGGAATGGAATGAAATAAAGAAACATCCTTTTTATAGCTCAAAGATACTGGAGGGGGTAAAGCAGTTTGAGAAGATTGCAATATGGGTTAAACATGAACATGAGAGATATGATGGTCTTGGTTATCCTGACAAAATAAAAGAGAATGAGATACCTATGGCAAGCAGGATCATTTCCATTGCAGATGCTTATGATGCAATGACATCTGATAGATCCTATCGAAAGAGAATGTCAAGTGATAAAGCAATTTACTTACTTGAGAAATCGTCGGGAACACAGTTTGACCCTGATATATACAAAGTATTTTATACAGTACATAGACAGGGTAAGATAGAACAAGTGGTTTAGTTAAGGTAAACGTTTATGACTTTGATAAGTCAGCCCAAGACATGAAAATTTAACCTTTATCCCCTCTCCTCTTGTTAGGAGAGGATTAGGGTGAGGGGTGGTTTTCATAGAGATAAAATGGACACAGCGAAGAACAGAGATAAACCCATCATAGCTATAACCATGGGAGATCCAGCAGGGATCGGACCTGAGATTATTATAAAGACCTTTTTAGATAAAAAAATCTACAATATCTGTAGACCTCTTGTGATAGGTGATGCCATGGTTCTGGATAAACTGATCCAGATAAATAACCAATCTCTTAAGATTAACAGGATAAACGACCTCAGAACAGGAGGAGAGAATAAAGATATCATTGATCTTATAGATATGGATAATATTAAACTTAATGATGTGGAATCTGGAAGACCTGCCTCAATATGCGGGCATGCTGTAGTTGGATATATCAAAAAGGGGGTGGAGCTTGCCTTAAAAAAAGAGATTGATGGAATAGTAACAGCCCCAATAAATAAGGAGATAATGAATGCCGCTGGCTTTCATTATCCGGGGCATACAGAGTTATTGGCAGCACTCTCACATACAAAAGATTTCAGGATGATGATGGTGGGAGGTCTCTTGAGAATTATGTTGGTAACAACCCATGTCTCAATGAGAGAATTGTCACCACTTATAAAAAAGGATAAGATATTAACTACTATAAGATTGGCTTATATTGCAGCGAAAAACTATTTTGGTATTATTGAACCCACAATTGCTGTTTCTGGTTTTAATCCGCATGCTGGAGAACATGGCATATTCGGGATGGAAGAAGAGGAAGAAATCCTCCCTGCTATAATTCAGGCAAGAGAAGAAGGGATTAATGTTACAGACCCCTTGCCTCCGGACACACTATTTTACAAAGCCTTACAGGGAGATTATGATATAGTAGTCTCCATGTACCATGACCAGGGCCTTATTCCGCTAAAGATGGTTGCCTTTGGCAGGGCTGTAAATGTGACTGTAGGCATCCCTTTTATCCGCACATCTGTAGATCATGGGACAGCATACGACATTGCGGGTAAATGGCTTGCCGATCCAGCAAGCCTTATTGAGGCAGTAAAAATGGCAGCTATGCTGGCAAAAAGGTTGTCCACATCACCTTCTTGACATGCTTAATTACTATTCCAGTCTTTAATAACTATGTTGTAGACCATCTCTGTTTTGAGGTAAGATTGACAGAGATAGATATCGTGATACACTATAATAATTAACTATTAGAAAATGAAACAAACATGCCGACTAATCGGCACAAACAAAAATAAAAACATGGGAGTTTTACTCGACCCACTGAATCCTCAATCCTTGATCCCTCTTTTCAGAAGAAAGGGCGAGTATATCCCTCTGATTATTCCAAAAGAAGATCAGAACTGGTAATAGCAGTTATATCTTATGGTTGAGTAAAAATAGATTAAAATTTCTTGACAAAAAGGCAAAAGAACCATAAAATCAATTAATTTGATAATTAGGGCTTGTAGAAAAAATATAACTATTCAGCTAATACAGAGTGAGGGGTGAAAAAGAGTTTATAGCGTCACCTTTGCTCTGTATTAGCTGAATAGTTACAAAAATAAATGTTATTTTAAAAATCATAATTTTAAGGAGGATTAGGTATGGCTAAGAAGAAGTATGTCTATTTCTTTGGAGATGGTAAAGCCGAAGGGAAAGGTGATTGGAAGGATTTGCTTGGAGGAAAGGGAGCAGGACTGGCAGAGATGACAAACCTTGGCATTCCTGTCCCTGCAGGATTTACCATTACTACAAAGGCATGCAACGAATTTTACTTAAATAAAAAAAGATATCCTGAAGGGATGTGGGATGAGGTAATAAAAAATCTTAGAAAAGTAGAAAAGGCAATGGGGCAGAGGTTTGGAGATACAGACAATCCGTTATTAGTATCAGTGAGATCAGGGGCAAAGTTTTCAATGCCGGGAATGATGGATACTGTATTGAATATAGGACTTAATAAAGCTACTGTAAAGGGACTGGCAAAAAGGTCATCCAATGAAAGATTTGCCCTTGATTCATACCGAAGGTTTATCACTATGTTTGGTGATATAGTAATGGGTATAGAGAGGAAATGTTTTGAAAAGATCATGGATGAGGTAAAAGCTGAAGAGGGTGTTAAACATGATGCTGAACTTGATAGAGATGCCCTTTCAAGGCTTATAGTCAGTTATAAGGAATTAGTAAAAAAGGAGACAGGTCGGACATTTCCGGATGATCCATTGAAGCAGCTTAAGATGAGCATAGATGCTGTCTTTAATTCATGGCATGGACAGCGTGCAGTAACATATAGAAATTTAAATAAAATATCTCATAACCTTGGCACAGGAGTAAATGTTCAGACTATGGTATTTGGTAATATGGGTGAGACTTCAGGGACAGGCGTTGCTTTTACACGAGATCCCAGCACAGGGGAAAAGAGGTTCTTTGGGGAGTGTATGTTAAATGCACAGGGTGAGGATGTAGTGGCAGGTATAAGAACCCCGCTTCCTATTGAGGCATTGAAGGAAAAGACCCCAAAGGCATATAAAGACCTTATGGGAATATATAAAAAATTGGAGAGACATTACAGGGATATGTTGGATATAGAGTTTACCATTCAGGAAGGCAAGCTTTACATGCTCCAGACCCGTGTAGGGAAGAGAACAGCAGCAGCATCTATCAGGATCGCAGTAGAGATGGTTAAAGAGAGACTGATTAATAAGAATACCGCCATCATGAGAGTTAACCCTGAACAGATAGACCAGCTCCTTCACCCGATGGTTGATTCAAAAGCAAAGGTAAATATTATAGCAAATGGGCTGCCTGCATCACCAGGGGCATCTGTTGGAAAGGTTGTATTTACAGCAGAGGAGGTGGAAAAAAAGGCAGAAGATGGAGAAAAGGTAATATTGGTAAGGACAGAGACATCCCCTGAGGATATAGGCGGGATGCACGCTGCTCAAGGAATACTCACATCAAGAGGTGGTATGACATCTCATGCTGCTGTTGTGGCAAGGGGTATGGGCAAGTGTTGCGTTGCAGGGTGTGAATCTCTGAATATAGATGAAGAGAAAATGTTCTTCAGGGTTAGAGATGTTACTGTTAAAGAAGGAGACTATATTACATTAAATGGCTCAACTGGAGAGGTAATACTTGGTAAAACAGACCTTATCAAGCCCAAATTTGGAGATGAGTTTAAGACGCTTATGTCATGGGTAGATGAGGTAAGAAACTTAAAAGTTAGAACAAATGCAGATACACCACTTGATGCAAAGGTAGCCAGAGAATTCGGTGCAGAGGGTATCGGTCTTTGCAGGACAGAGCATATGTTCTTTGAGACTAACAGGATAAAGGCAGTAAGAGAGATGATTATGTCGGATGATATAACAGGCAGAAAAAATGCCCTTGCCAAGCTCATATCCATGCAGAAGAAAGATTTTATCGGGATATTCAAAGAAATGAAGGGGCTTCCAGTAACTATCAGGTTATTAGATCCTCCGCTCCATGAGTTTTTGCCAAAGACAAAAGAGGAGATATCAGATATGTCAAAAGAGATGGGGATATCTGTAGAGGAATTGATGATAAAGAACAGGAGTCTGCAGGAGTTTAATCCGATGTTAGGACATAGAGGGTGCAGGCTTGGGGTTACATATCCTGAGATATATGAGATGCAGGCACAGGCAATCTTTGAGGCAGCCTGTGAACTGACAAAAAAGAGATACACCATCATACCTGAGATAATGATCCCATTAGTAGCAGATGTAAAAGAGTTAGACATGATGAAGGATATCGTCAACAGAGTTGCAAAAGATGTAATGGCGCGATATAAGACAAATAAACTAAAATATTTAGTAGGGACTATGATAGAGCTTCCAAGGGCAGCAATAACAGCCGATAAGATTGGAGAGATCGCAGACTTTTTCTCATTTGGCACAAACGACCTGACCCAGATGACCTATGGCCTGAGCAGAGATGACGCAGGAAAATTCTTGCCATATTATGTTGAGAATAGAATATTACCGCATGATCCATTCATATCATTAGATCAGGAGGGAGTAGGCGAGCTTGTAAAGATAGGTGTAAAAAAGGGGAGAAGGTCAAAAAAAGGTTTAAAGATAGGTGTCTGCGGAGAGCATGGTGGAGACCCAAATTCTGTAAAGTTCTTTCATCAGATTGGATTAGATTATGTTAGCTGTTCACCATACCGTGTCCCCATAGCAAGACTGGCAGCAGCACATGCTGTATTAGAGGAGAGGGAAGGGTGAGGGGAGTATTTTCGAACTAAATGTTTATATATCTAAATGACAGGTTTGTCCTTGAGAAGGATGCCCTTATCTCTGTCTTTGACCATGGTTTTCTCTATGGGGATGGGATATTTGAGACACTAAGAGCATATAATGGCTTAATATTTAAGCCTGAAAAACATATAGAGAGATTTAATAGATCAGGACAATCTCTTGGTCTTAAGGAGATCAGGACAGGGGAAGAGCTGATAACGATATTATACTCATCTCTGAATAAGAATAGAATAAAGGATGCATATATAAGAATCAGTATGTCGCGGGGAGAGGGAAAGATAGGTCTGGATCCAGACCTGTGCAGACACCCTACCCTGGTCGTAATTACAAAGGAATTTAAGGGATATCCAGAGAGTATGTATGAAAAAGGTGTTGAAGCAGCAATAGTAAATACCAGACGAAACCTCCCCTCTGCACTTAACCCCAAAATAAAATCCACAAATATGATTAACAATATCCTTGCAAAGATTGAGGCAAAGGCTCTTGGTGTGTATGAAGGCATAATGTTAAATAATGAGGGATATATTGCAGAAGGGACTATAAGTAATATCTTTATGGTAAAGGATGAGACTATCTTTACACCTCCAGTTGAGGCAGGGATATTAGATGGAGTAACAAGGGAGAGTGTTATCTCTCTTGCAGGGAGTATTGGGCTTAATGTAAAAGAGACACAAATACTGCCAGCGGATATCTATGACGCAGATGAGGCATTTCTCACCAATACTACATTAGAGATAATCTCTGTCGTAAAAATAGACAGGAAAATGATAGGAGATGGCAGACCAGGTGCAATAACAAAAGGATTATTGACTGCATTTAGAAGAGATGTCTCGGGAGTCTTTACGAAATCCTTATGAAACTTACAGATATAAGGCATATTATCAAGTTCTCTGGAAAAGAGAGCAAAAGACTGGATGATAAAGTAGCCTCTGAATACCCCATTACCCTGTATATAAATGATAACGAGATTACAACATTCCTGTGCAGTCCATTGATGATAAATGAGCTATCAATAGGATTTATGCTTTCAGAAGGATGGATAAAGGAAAAGAGAGATATAAAGGATATAGAATATAGCCCCATAGATGGTATTGTCAAGATAACCCTCAAGGAATTCAGATTAAATAAGGGTGGAGATAAAGGCAATATTATTATGTCTGGCTGCGGAAGAGGTATTGCAGCCAACTTTTTAAAGGACTTAAATAAAGGTGATATGATAAAGAGTGAATTGAGGACAGATGTGAAGAAGATATATAGTATAATGAACGAGTTTTCAAGGATGTCTCAGACGTATAAAGAGACAGGCGGAGTGCATAGCTCTGCCCTATGGGATGGAGATAAGATACTGGTGTTTGCAGAAGACCTGGGCAGACATAATGCAGTAGATAAGGTATTTGGATACTCTTTTATGAATGATATAGATACCAGAGATAAGGTACTCCTTACAAGTGGAAGGATATCCTCTGAGATATTAGTAAAGTGCTTAAAAAGAGATATACCCATAATCATATCAAGAAATGCACCTACTAATTTATCTGTTGACCTTGCAATTCTTTTAGGTATTACACTTGCAGGTTTTGTAAGAGGAGAGAGAATGAATATCTATGCATGGTCAGAGAGGATCATATAGGAGAAGGTGATAACTGACCACACGCTCCCCTTATATCTCTACCCTTACTTTTTCTGATAAATGCTGTGATATCAGCATCTCTTAGTATCTCCTGAAACCTTAATATGTCTTTTTCATCAGGTCTTTTAAAATCTGAACCCTTAAACTCATTAAATGGGATAAGATTTATCTTACATCTTATCCCTCTCACTAATCTTACAAGATTTAAGGCATCATCTGATCTGTCATTTATCCCCTTTATCATTACATATTCAAAGGTGATCCTTTTTCTTCGCGGCAATGGATACCTCCTGCAGGTATCTATAAGGGCGCTTAAAGGATATCTCATATTTATGGGCATTAGATAATCCCTTGTATCATCTGTTGCTGCATTTAATGATACTGCAATATTTATCTCTTTTAGTTTCTCTCCCAACCTTAGCATCTGGGGGATAAGCCCGGCTGTAGATAGGGTTATCCTGCGGGGTGATATCCCTAATCCTATGCTGTCTGTTATCCTCTTTATTGCCTCAACTATGTTATCAAAGTTTGCCAGTGGCTCTCCCATCCCCATCATTACAATATTTGTAATCGGCATACCTCCATCTATTTTTATAGTCCTCTGGACAGAGAGTATCTGTTCTATTATCTCAAAGGGATAGAGATTCCTTTTTAAGCCACTTTTCCCTGTAAGGCAAAACTTACAGCCAAGTCCGCAACCAACCTGTGTAGAGAGACATAGTGTCCTTCTGTCCTTATCAGGTATAAGAACAGACTCTATTAAATTGTTATCCTCCAGTCTAAAGAGAAACTTTTCAACTCCATCATAAGACCTTTGCCTCTTTATTGAATCCATCCTGCTTATTATAAAAAAAGATTCCAGAACACCCCTATCCCTTTTTGAGATATCTGTCATCTCAGAGATATCTGATAGATCCTTCTGGTATATCCATTTCAATATCTGTCTATACCTGTACTCATCTAGCCCAAGTCCAAGTATATATCCTCTCGTCTCAGAAAAGGTCAGCCTCTTTATATTTATCTTCAAGATAATTGCTCCACCCTTTATCAATTATCAATTACCCATTATAATCCATCCTTGCTAATATCAGCACATATACCTCTTTTGCATCTGCCTCTTTTAACACCCTTGCACACTCATTAACTGTTGAGCCAGTTGTATACACATCATCTATCAAGAGTATCTTCCTTTTCTTAACCGCATTATGGTCTCTTAGATAAAACACCCCCTTCACATTCCTGACCCTTTCTTTTCTGTTCAGTTCTACCTGAGGCCTTGTCCACCTGACTCTCATAAGATTATCAGGGATAACAGGTATATTAAGATACCTGCCAACCCTTTGTCCAAGCAGATAGGACTGGTTGAACTCTCTCTCCCGTAATCTCTTAACATGGAGAGGAACAGGAAAGATCATATCAGCAGGATAATACTCTTCTTTAAGTCTATTATACAATAAGTTTCCCAGAGGTGCTGCAAGGGATATCTTCTTATTATACTTAAAAAGATGAATTGCCTCTCTTAAGACACCTTCATAGAGACAAACTGCAATCACCTTTGTATAATATATCCTTGAAGAACGGCATATTCCGCATATATGTTCAGGACTGTTACTCAATGCCTTCTTTGATACAAAAGGTCTTGCACAGATGGGACAATATGGCTGCTTTAATGGAATTATCCCATCCCAGCAATTATCGCAGATAACAAAATTACTTCCGTTTTTAATCAAAGAGCTGCAAATATTACAACTGCTCGGGAATATAAGATTTAACATCCTCTTTATCATAATTACCTCTTGCTATATTATAAGTCTTTATCTAAAAAAATAACACCTTATTGACAGCAAGAATGTTTAGTGTCAAAATAATATACTGTAAGGGGTATAAATTATGTTATCAGACGAAAAAATATTAAGGATAGTAAAAGATAATATCTTGCCTCAGGCCCAAAGAGTGAATTTGGCAAAGCTTAAAGGTGACGCATCTGATAGAAGTTACTTCAGAGTGATGATAAATAATGGGGAGACATCTTTAATACTCATGCATCTGGCAAGAGCTGAAAATTCTTCCTTTCCCCTTGCAGCAAATGTGAGTGAGGAAGGATTTTCAGAAGAGAAGGTGACTATCTCAAACATTCCTGTTAAAGAGCTTCCATATATAAATATTTCAGAATATCTGTATAAATGTAATGTAGGTGTCCCTTGTCTGTTTTATTATGACAGAGAGGATGGTATTCTTTTTCTGGAAGACCTGGGAGATATGACACTTGCGCAAGTATTAAAGGGTAGTAATAAGGATGAATGTATCAGGTATTATCAAATGGCGATTGATGAATTACTAAGGATACAGATAGATGGCACAAGGAGAAGAGATGATTCCTGTATAGCATTTGCCAGAGCATTTGATATATCCCTGTTAATGTGGGAATTTGATCATTTTCTTGAATACGGGATAGAAGAATATTATCAGATAAAGATTAAGGATAAAGAGAGGGGAAAGATCAGAGAAATATTCCTGAAGATATCTGAGTCCGTTTCAAGTGGAGAAAGTTTTTTTACTCATAGGGACTATCATAGCAGAAATCTGATGGTTCAGGATGGAAGGATCAGGGTAATTGATTTTCAGGATGCCTTATTGGGTCCGCCCACCTATGATCTTGCTTCTTTATTGAGGGATTCCTATACAATATTAGATGATGAGATAATAGATGAGCTGATTGAATATTATTTAAGAGAGAGCGTGAAAATGGGAGGTTTCAAGAGTGATGAAAATAGATTCAGAAGGCTGTTTGATTTTATCAGTATCCAGAGAAACCTTAAAGCAGCAGGTAGATTTGTTTATATAAGCAGGGTAAAGGGTAATGACAGCTATCTTAAATATATACCGAATACATTGGGATATGTGAAAAAAAACCTTGCAAGATACAATGAATTAGAAGAATTAAGAAAACTATTGGAGAAATATATTTAACTCTCTGCTTTATTATTATGAAGGCAATGATTTTAGCGGCTGGTTTTGGTACAAGGCTTCGTCCATATACTTTACAGATGCCTAAACCTCTTCTCCCTATGGGAGGCAGGCCATTAATCTATTATTCTCTTTCTCTCTTAAAAAAACACAGGATTACAGATGTAGTCATTAATCTGCACTATCAGGGTGAAAAGATTATATCAGAACTAGGTGATGGTTCTGAATGGGGCATGAAGATATCTTATTCCAGTGAACGGGAGATATTAGGCACAGGCGGAGGGATAAAAAAGGCAGAAAAAATATTATCAGATAATACATTTATAGTAATTAATGGAGATATAATAGTAGATATTGACCTTGATAAATTGATAGAATTCCATTATCAAAATAAGGCAATAGCTACTATGGTATTAAGAGAGAACAGAGAGAAAGAAGAGTATGGAGTAATAGAGATAGATTCTCAGAATCGCATAAGACAGTTTCTGAGACGACTCAAATGGGAGGGAGAGAAACTTAAAGAACTTATGTTTACAGGTGTGCATATCCTGGAACCAGAGATATTTAATTACATACCAGAAGATGTTTTTTATAATATAACTGATACATACATAGAGATGATAGAGAGAGGTAAGGCTATATTTGGATATGTAATTGATGGATATTGGTCTGATCCAGGGACAATTGAGAGATTTGAAATGACCAGGGAAGAATTTAAAAAAAGGTAACTATTCAGCCAATGTAAAAATTAACCCAAAATTCTCTAAAAAGACTCAGGGTGACAAACCAAAAGATTTCTGAAATTATGCTGAATAGTTACAGAAAAAGAAAGGATTATAAAGATGTATAAAAAGGAGGATTCTTTATTATGAAGATTGCAGTTACAGGAGGTGCAGGTTTTATTGGGTCTCATCTGGTTGACAGGCTTATTCAGGAGGGACATAAGGTAATAATTATAGATAATCTGTCTACTGGTAAAAAGAAGAATATAAATAAAGATGCTGTCTTCTATAAAGCAGATATTCTAAGCCCAAAGATTGAAAAGATATTCAAAAAAGAACGTCCTGAACTGATTAATCATCATGCCGCTCAGATGGATGTAAGGCGATCAGTAAAAGATCCTATCTTTGATGCAGAGGCAAATATTCTGGGGTTTTTAAATATCCTGGAGAATGCAATAAAATATGGGACAAGGAAAGTAATATTTGCCTCATCAGGAGGAGCAGTCTATGGAGAGCAAAAGAGGTTTCCTGCCACAGAGAAAGAGCCTGCTCATCCTCTCTCTCCGTATGGGATCAGTAAATTATCTGGAGAACATTATCTATATTATTATAAAGAGGTCTGCGGTCTGGATTATACCTGCCTTAGATACAGCAATGTATATGGACCGCGTCAGGATCCATTCGGAGAGGCAGGAGTGGTAGCAATATTTACACAGAAGATGCTGCTTGGAGAACAACCTATAATTAATGGTAATGGTCTGCAAACAAGAGATTATGTCTTTGTAGAAGATGTAATAGAGGCGAATATGGCAGTCACCAATAGCAGCAATGTCTGCGGCATATTAAATGTTGGGACATCAAAAGAGACCTCTGTAAATGAGCTATTTAATTATCTATGCAAGATTACAGGCTCGGATGCAAAGGAGACACATGGACCGGGTAAAAAGGGGGAACAAAAGAGGAGCGTACTAGATTACAATAAACTGAACAAGATTACAGAATGGGAACCTGGTGTCTCTTTGCAGGAAGGGCTTAAGATCACAGTAGAATATTTCAGGACACAGATTCAGAGTTAGCACACATTCATTAAGTATTAATACATTTCATGTAATCAGGTCAAGAGAAAACCAGAATCTTATTGACAATATTATATGTTTTGGCTATTATCAGAATAAATTAATGGCAGTAATGATTACATTATAAGAGGAGGAATAGAATAAGATAATGAAGAGATTAAAGAGTTTATTGTTAAGATGTCTGTTTTTTATGTTATTGGTTTCGTGTTTTATCCCTGTATATATTAAGGCTGAAGAGGTATTGAGCGCAGCAGATATTGCTGTGATGTCAGAAAGTGTATATCCCGGCAAGGATCAAAAGTCGAGACTTACCTTTATTATCAGAGAGGCAAATAATACCCAGAGAAAGGTAATTTTACACAGATTCTGGAAAAGATATAATAAAAAGGGGAATATTATGTCAAAGGTCATAGTATTTCACGAATATCCCCCTGAATCAATGGGGAGTTCATTTATGTCGTGGTCTTATAATTTAAAAGCAAATAAACAGGATGATCAATGGCTTTATATACCGTTATTAAAAGTCCCTCAAAAACTTCCAGAACCAGTTCAGGAATTATTTGGAGAGTCAAGTCTTAAGCCAGCAGATATGGCTCCAAGAGATGTAGAGTTAGATAACCATAAACTAATTAAAGAAGAGACCATAGGGAATACAGATTATTATGTAATAGAGAGTATTCCAAAGAAAAAAAATGTTAACTATGATTATGGCAAGTTGATAAAATGGATTAAAAAGGATAATTTTCTAAAAGAGAAGGTAGAGTATTATGATTACGATGGAAAACCATTAAAAGAGCAATTTATCACATGGAAGAATGTAGGTAAGGCATGGGTATGGGAAAAGGTTGTTATAAGAAATCTACAGACATCTGTAGAGATAATATTAAGTGTAAATGATATTGAGGTAGACACAGGGCTGTCAGATAAGATATTTACTACAGATAATATGGTTTCAAAATTATTAAAGTAAACATACATGAACGAGTTGTTCACCCCCGGGGATGAAAATCTATCACCCTCCCCTTAATCCCATCCCATCAAGGGAGGGGAAAGTTC
>JBHHUU010000007.1:0-31061 GCA_046753905.1 Nitrospirota bacterium
GTAAAAATTAGTATAACTTATTGTTTTATAAGAATATTGTATTGAAAACTTTACTAAACATTTATAATCTAATGAGTCGTGGGGTGAACAACTCGTTCATGAATGTGTACTTGACCATTCCATGTTGCAACCCCAAAAACAGAGATTGACAATAGAATAAAGGCAATGTTACTATTATCGGACAGAAAAGATATGGTTGTGGATGGGCAAAAAGGAGGAAATATGGAGTATAAGGATACGTTAAATCTCCCAAAGACTAAATTTTCCATGAAGGCAAACCTGACAAGGCTTGAGCCATCTATCCTTGAGAGATGGGAAAAGGAAGATATCTATAAGGAGTTATTGAAGAAGAATAATGAGTCTCCTTTATTTGTCCTGCATGATGGACCCCCATACGCAAATGGCAACATACATATAGGGCATGCACTGAACAAAATACTAAAGGATATTATTGTAAAGTCAAAGTCGCTTTCAGGATATAAGACCCCTTATGTGCCGGGGTGGGACTGTCATGGATTGCCTATTGAGCATAATATATTGAAAAAACTGAGGTCAAAAAAAGAAGGAATGACCAGAATAGATATCAGGAAGATGTGCAGAGAATATGCAGAGAGATATGTAGATATCCAGAGAGAGGAATTTAAGCGATTAGGGATATTGGGTGACTGGGATAGTCCGTATCTGACAATGACCTATGATTATGAGGCAGCCATATTAAGGGAATTTGCTCGATTTGTAAAAGCAGGAGCAGTGTATAAGAGTAAAAAGCCTGTCTTCTGGTGTGCAGAGTGTGAGACTGCACTGGCAGAGGCAGAGGTAGAGTATATGGATCATGTCTCTCCTTCGGTATTTGTGAAGTTTCAGATAAAGGATATTCCTGAAAATGGGAGATTGAAAGGTCTGTCAGGTGAATTCCCTGATACAGATCATTATATAATTATCTGGACAACTACGCCATGGACACTGGTAGCCAATCTTGGCATATCTCTTCATCCTGATAAGGTATATGTATTATTGAAAGTAAACATAGATTCTCATAATGAGGTCTTTGTTATGGCAGAGGAACTATATGAGGCATGTATGGCATCCTTTGGATTTGAAAAGAGCAATAAGGCTGAGAGGCAAGACCCTGAAGAGGGTAGTTATGTCATTTCTGCTCGTTTTCAGGGCAGAGATTTAAAAGAGATCAGGTGTCAGCATCCTTTTATAGATCGTGAGTCAATAATCATTACAGGTGAACATGTTACAATGGATCAGGGAACAGGTTGTGTGCATACAGCACCGGGTCATGGACAGGAGGATTATGAAATAGGACTCAGGTATAATCTGGATATTTATACCCCTGTAGACCATAAGGGCAGATTTACCACTGATGGAGGGGAGTTTTCTGGTATCCATGTCTTTCGTGCCAACAAGGGGATCATTGAAAAGATGAAAACGGGGATGTCTTTGCTTAAAGAAGAGGAGATCACGCACTCCTATCCCCATTGCTGGAGGTGCAGGAAACCCATAATATTCAGGGCTACAGAGCAATGGTTTATATCAATGGAGACAAATGACCTCAGAGAAAGGTCTCTGCGCGCGATAAATAATGTCTCATGGATACCGCCATGGGGAAGAGACCGTATATATCTGATGATAGAGGGGAGACCTGACTGGTGTATATCCCGACAAAGGTCATGGGGCGTTCCAATACCGGGCTTTATCTGCACTGAGTGCAATAGATTAGTTATTGACCATTCTATAGTTGAGCATATTGCAGAGATGGTGGAGAGGGAAGGGGCAGATATATGGTTTACAAAGGATGCGGATGAACTGCTTCCTCAGGATACAATATGTCCTGCCTGCGGAAAGAAGAGTTTTCATAAGGAGATGGATATACTGGATGTATGGTTTGATTCTGGAGTAAGTCATGCAGCAGTCTTAAGGAAGAGAGATGCACTTCACTGGCCTGCAGACCTATATCTGGAGGGTAGCGACCAGCATAGGGGATGGTTTCATTCCTCTCTTCTTGTCTCTGTCGGGACAGAATCACTCCCCCCTTATAAGAGTGTGCTTACGCATGGTTTTGTTGTTGACGCTGAAGGGAAAAAGATGTCAAAGACTGTGGGCAATGTTGTCTCTCCTCATGAGGTGATAAACAGATATGGGGCAGAGATATTAAGACTATGGGTTGCTGCAGAAGACTACAGGGAGGATATTCGTATCTCATCTAATATACTTGATCAGGTCGTTGATTCATATAGAAAGATAAGAAATACATGCAGGTTTTTAATAGGGAATATCTGGGACTTCTCTTCAGAGAAGGATTGGATACCTGATGAGGACCTGTTAGAGATAGATAGATGGGCACTGCATAAGCTCCAGTTGTTAATAAAAAAGGTCAAAGATGCCTATTCAAACTTTGAATTCCATATAATCTTTCACTCTCTTAACAACTTCTGCTCAGTGGATATGAGCGCTATCTATTTTGATATACTGAAGGACAGATTATATACCTTTAGGCAGGATTCTACTGAAAGGAGGTCTGCCCAAAGGGTCTTGTATCAGGTGCTAACCTCTATAACAAGCCTTATGGCGCCTGTTCTATCCTTCACTGCAGAAGAGGTATGGGAGTATATCCCTGATAATGGCAGGGATGTAAAGAGTGTATTTTTGTCTTCATTTCCTGATGAAGAAGAGATGTTTATAGACGCTGATATGGCATCACGATGGGATAGGTTATTTAAGATAAGGGGCGAGGCAGCCAGAGTATTAGAGGAGAAAAGGAGAGATAAGATAATAGGTCATTCATTAGAGGCAAAGGTAACCCTGTTTGCAAAAGGTGAGCTATTTGGATTTATAAAGGCTTATAAAGATGAACTCCCTGCCATATTTATCGTCTCTCAGGTAGAGCTTATAGAGGATGATATCCCTCAGGAGGCACTTATAAACGGTGAGATAGAAGGGTTAGGGATAATAGTATCACCTGCCTCTGGCAAAAAATGTGAGAGGTGCTGGAACTATAGTGAGTCTGTAGGAGATGACACTGTTCATCCAACAATATGTAAAAGGTGTGTAGAGGCACTGACTTAACATTGGCTGATATCTCCAATAAAAAGCGATATATATATTTTTTTATCATCACAGGGTCTATTATTCTCTTAGATCAGGTTACTAAATCTATTATCCATAATAAGATGAGACTCTATGAGACAATAATAGTAATAGATAACTTTTTTAATCTTACCTATGTAAGAAACCCTGGTGGTGCATTCAGTATATTTGCAGAGACATCAGAGAGATTTAGATTTATTTTTTTTATATCGGCATCAATAATAGCCCTAATCCTACTGGTAATATTCTTTATTAAAACAGAAGCGGATGATAAACTGACATCTGCCAGCCTATCACTTATCTTTGGAGGTGCAGTAGGAAATCTTATAGATAGAATTATATCAGGAGAGGTAATAGACTTCCTTGATTTTTATCTGAAGGGATATCATTGGCCGTCATTCAATATCGCAGATTCATCCATCACTATTGGGGTCTCTCTCCTTATGTTAAATATAATGTTAAAGAGAAACGATACAAAAGAAATTCCTTGATTTTTAATTGATGATACTACCCTGCAATCTATCCTTATTTTTTCCCTTCTGTAACTATTCAGATAATTACTTTAACTCTATTAAAGCCTGTTCAATATAAACCATAATTGAACAGGCTTTAATAATCCTATAGGATTATGATATTATG
The DNA here is from genome assembly GCA_046753905.1 of Nitrospirota bacterium. GTDB lineage: Bacteria > Nitrospirota > Nitrospiria > JBHHUU01 > JBHHUU01 > JBHHUU01. The sequence goes on from JBHHUU010000007.1 coordinate 3,736, forward strand.
GTTTCATAATGCCGTTTTATTTCTGCATATTATACTAAAGGATGATCTCCTAAAGGATGATCTCCTTTTTTCAGGGAAAATATCCCCATTGAGCTACAGACAATCCCCTTAAATTTGATATTGTTTATAGTAATAGCAGAGATAAAAATGGCAAAAATAAAATGACAAAGTTTAAAAAAAAAATCTAATATATTCAATATCCTTTGTTATAATCGTTTTCTTTTTCTTTATAAAGAGTGGTGAAGCACGGGAATCACGGTTAACTTATGATGGCTATCTGAGAAATGAGGTAGCATACAGGTATGTAGACATGAGTAGTCTTACTAAGGTGAAGAATATATTAAGGGTTAAATTAAAATATCAGTTGACAGGGAGAATTAGAATGGTTGGAGCTTTCAGATACGCTTATGATCATGTCTACGATATTGCTGATCCAAACAAGGTAAATCCAAGACCGGAACTTAGAGAATTGGGCATACCTCGTATCCAGGACCCAAATGCGATATCACCTGCAGGGAAGGAGTTGATATTTGGGGTGCCTGAAGAGGCAAAAGAGGAGATAGAGATTAAAGAGCTATATATAGATGCGTTATTTGAAGATGTTGATATAAGGATAGGGAGACAGTTGGTGTTCTGGGGGGTGTCTGATTTCAGGATAACTGATGATATTAATCCAATTAATTTCAGAGAGTTTATTCTGAGAGATATTGAGGATTTGAGAATACCTCTCTGGATGGGGAAGATGGATTATTACTATGGAGATAACAATATAGAGCTTTTATTGATTCCTGATATAAAGTTTCATGAGCCTGCCTTAAATGGGAGTGAGTTTGAATTCTTCAGAAGGCTGCCTGATGATAAGGTGCCTGAGACGAATATTAATAATACTGAATGGGGAGTAAAGATAGGTGGAATTAAGAGAGGGATTGAATGGTCTATCAATATACTGTCAGTATTTGACGACTTTCCCTCAGCCTTCAGACTCTTGAGGACTGATATCCTCTGCACAAATCAGGCAACGGTATCCACAGTAATCTTTTCCCCCAGGCACCCAAGACTTACTATAAGCGGTGGCTCATTCAGGGGTATATTAAATAGATTTGTAATTAGTGGAGAAGCCGCATATATAACCGGAAAGTATTTTGGGATAGATCCGGGGATAAAGGACTGTGAGGATATTGCCAATGCAGGGTCAAGGCTTATAGAGTTCAACAGGATTTTAGGAGAACTGCAGAAGGATTATGTGAAAGGTGCAATAGGGACAGCTTTCTCTGTAATGGGTGCAGATATTGCCATCCAGTTATGGCAGCAATATATCCTGAATTATGATGAAAGGATTATGGAAGACGGTTATCAGGTATCCTTTTCACTATTCTTTAGAAGACCTTTTTATAAGGAAAGATATATCCCTCAGGCACTTGTTCTGTATTTTGTTAATGGTGCTCAGTTTCTGTACAGACCTAAAATATCATATAGATATAGTGATGATATTAAGTTCACAATAGGTATGGATATATTTGCAGGAAAAGAGGGAGATAGAAACCGTCCGGGTAACCTCAACTTTCTTGGACAGTTTAATAACAGAGATAGGGTATACATGGAGATACAATATAGTTTTTAGTTAAAGTGGTTAAGAGAAAAAAACTGCTTAACTACTTAACTAACTATAATAGAAAAGGAGGGGAAAATTGAAAAGTTTTCAATTATGTCCTAACTGTAATTACACGATTGTTGATAGAGATAGAGATAAGAAGGATGGGATTATTATTAAATGCAGGACTATCAGGATATCAGATGAGATTAAGCTGATATGTCCAAAGTGCAAGGCAAAGGTTGGGTTATCCATAAACATAATTGATAGGTTGAGCGATGTATTGAAAACGTCTATAAAAAAGTCAGAAAAACACTTGACAGAATTAAATATATCTGATATAGTTGGAAATACAGAAACTTAGAAATAAGCCTAAAAGGGTATAATCTAAAAAAGGCATTTTCGCCTGTTTGAAGATGAAGGAAGTGCTTTTTTTTAGGTGCTTCAGGAAACTATGAATATATTTTACAGGTAGTTAGAAAAGAATAAAGCCGAAAAGGATATAACCTATATAGAAGGCGTTTTTTTCACCTATTTGAAGGTGAGAAAAACGCCTTTTTTTTTAGGTTTGCAAACCTTAGGTCAAAATTCTGACCAGGATAAGGTTAAAACAAGAAGGGAGGTGGTGTTTTTAAAGTCAGGTAATAACAATTTAGTAATTTACTGTAGAAAAAGATTTTAAGGAGGTGAAACATGAAACGGATTTTAATATTAATTATAGCGATAGTTGCCATAGGTCTTGGTGTTTATGGATGCGGAGAGACAGATCCAAATCCCCTGTCAGCTTTAGATGTACAATCAACAGAGACAGGCTCAACTCAGGCTGTTGCTAATACTGATACAGGGACAACAACAAGTACAGATAGCGGTCAGCCTGTTATCGCTCAACCTATTCTTCCTGATACTGATTTGTCCAGTAAGGCTGTAATTGCAATGACAATAGGACATGATGCAGGAAAGAAAGCCAACAAGGGTGGGTTATCGCCACAGAATCACAGCAATGATGAAAATCCCCATGAGACTAAAGACGTCTCAATGATAATCACAGATGTAATGTTGGTGACTGCGGTACTTGATGCTGATCAGAATCCTCAGTGGGACGTAATCAAAGATATAAGTGGAAATGTAACTGATGCCTCTCTTCAGAGGGCAGCAAACACTACAGATATTATTCTCCTTCAGAGTGGAAGCCAGAGGAGATCGATATTTGGATGCGGCAGTCTGACATTCCCTAATCCTGATCTCCCCACACCATCACTCACATGCGCATTTAATGATGTTCTCCAGGTAGCAACAATACCAGTACAGGATGCTATTACCCGTGCAGATCAGAATAAGAGATATAATGGTATATTGATCAAGTATCAGAAGGGGAGTATAGAGATTACAGATAACTTTCTTGGGCTGTTAAGTGAAAATTGCGGAACAAACTCAAGCTGTACTCCTGTGGCAGAGATTACTATGCCCGTACAGTTAGCTCCTAATCTTAATCCTGACGATAATATCAACAGCAGCTTAGATGATTATGTACAGGCAGATGTTGGTCAGTTCTTCCTTCCGATTACTACACCGCAGGTATTTGGGAACGCTGTATATAAGCTCAGGATAGACCCATTCTCGCAATTAGGTGCTATCAGGGCTGCTGCATTTAATCCAGGTCTTGGAACAAATAAGTGGCAGGTAGTTATTTCAGGGAGCGTGGATTTTGAATCTATGCCGCCTAGCGCAGAGATAGTTTTAGGGACAAAGACAGAAGGCGGGACAGTTATTCAGATCAATAATCCTTTTGTCCCTGAGGGGAGCACTACAGATGAGACAGGGCAGAATGTAGCATTACCCAATCCTGATCCATCAACATATTGGTTTCAGCCAAGACAACAGCAGGATCAGATAGGTACGGTCGGACAACCTATACTTGTCTGTACTACTGATGATTGTGATGAGTTAGGAGTGGATAGTGTATCTACATCAGTATTAAAACCTGACGGCACAGAGACTATATGCAACGGTGCGCTTATAGACAGAATCGCCTGTCAGTCACGGGCTGTGGATGGAGCATTCGCAGGTACTCCACATGTCATTACAGGTAATGTAGTCCTCTTGACTACACCAAATCCTGATTTCTCAGGACTACTGGGTTTTGGAACACTCGCGTTCAGAACGCCTACTATGGTGCATATTACAGAAGTGGCTCAACCTGGCAACCAACCTCCGCAATAAGCAGAGGGCAGGGCTTACAAGGAATAAGGAGGCGGTGGATATATCGCCTCCTTATAATCCTTCGCCATTTCCAGTTTTCCATCAGGGAAGAGGGTGAGGGTGGGGGATTTAAAGATGCGTCAAAATGGCAAATGTTTGACAAGAATTCAGTAGCCAGAAGCCAGAAGTCAGAATGAAACAGACATGCCGACAAATCGGCACAAAAGGGGATGAAAATTTACTACCCTACACCCTCCCCTTTATCCCCCCATCAAGGGAGGGGAAGTTTCCTCTCCCCTTGTGGGAGAGGGTTAGGGTGAGGGGATTCCAGAAGAAAAGAACAGTTTCAATTCTGACTCCTGACTCCTGACTCCTTCTGACGGTATCTTTGGACTATTTGTCATTTTTAATTATAAATGAGATTAATAGCAGGAGGCAATCAATGAAGCTAAAAAGAACTCTTTTTCTGATTCCATTCCTGACCATATTGATTATATCTATTGGCTGCAGTGATGGATTAGACCTTCCAGGGAACAATACAGAAAATAACCCTGAGACACCTAAGATTGCAGATGGGGACAGTCTCTTAATAATGGGTGTAAAATCAGATGTCCCAACGAATACTCTGTCAGATGATGGACAGGATACAGGTTCGGGAAAGGGTGAGCTTTTGCCTCAGGGAGGCGGGTCATCTGCATCAGACAATCCTTCTCCATGGATCACACGATCATTTACTGTCACAGTGGAGCGGATAGACTTAATATCCGCGCAGATTGATGATACGGGTTTTCCTATTTATGACAGCAATGGTAATATCCAGATGAACCCCAATCTTCCACCCATAGAGGTATTTTCAGGGTCATCCACTGTGGATCTGGTTGATCCGACTCAATTAGATGGTCTCCTGTTTGTCAATAATGCTATTATCCCCACACAGACTATTGAGAATCAAGCAGACAAATATAACAACCTTGAGATAACTGTCTCTAACCCGAAACTTGTGCTTGACTGTAATTCCAAATCAGGCAAGGCATTTAGAAGCGGTGATTTTCAGCGTCTTACCATATCTTCAGGGATATTTATTGTCAAATCTATAAACAATACTGCGCCGCCTGGAGGACCTATTATCACAAGAAAGGCTGATACAGGATTGTTGACCCCTCAGGCAAAGTTTGTTGACAGACGTGATATGAATTTTGGGTTTGGTGCGGATAATCTTATTGCAAGCAATAAATTCCTCATAAATATTACAGAGCCATTGATATTCCCAAATGGCAGCAGTATGGTAAAACTTGTTATTGACCCACTGGGTAATCCGCCCGGTGCTGGCGTGGATGTCCATCCCAATAATTATCGGAATCCAGACCTTGCATGCAAAAAGAAGAGTAAGAATGTAATATGGGTTGTGATGCCATTTGGCTCTGCACGATTTGTGAATGACTATGTCTCACCTGGAAAGGTGCCTGGAAGCCCCTTTCTATTAGAAGGTACGATACAGCAGATACATGACGACCTGACAGACCAGACAGCAGTCTTATCATCACAGCTTCCATATCCTGATCCCGGACCAAACAACTTTTGGATGCAGTTACAGCTTAATGGTAGTGGTGGTGCACTGGGAGGAGGCGTGCAGAAGGTGGCAGGAAAGATTGTGGGGAGTAAGGAGTTAGGAGTAAGGAGTCAGAACTTGGGAATCAGGAGTCAGAAGCCGGAAGTCACAAGTCACAAGTCACAAATCACAGATTTTCTTTATCCCCAGTCTGCCTTTACCATGGCTGAACCGGGAGACCTTGATATCATAGCGTTTTCAGACAGGAATCCTGCCTCTACATATTTCTATGAGAATATAGGTGTTATAGGAAATGCCTCATGGGCGGGCAGGCAGGCAATAGATAATGGCAGCGCAGCAAACGCAGCCGGGATGTTTGGGAGTATAGCGCTTGGTGATGTGGATATGGATGGTGACCTTGATGTGATTGCAGGATATAAGGGTGGAAAGGTAATACTCTACAGAAATAATAACCCTGGATGGTCAAGTGGTACCCAGATTGCCAGTGTGGGACAGGATATCACAGGTATTGAGGCAGGAGATTTTGACAATGATGGGTATGCAGATGTTGTCTTTGCGAGCAATGACAGGAGGATAAGATTCTATTATAACGATGGTTCGGGACAGTTCAGCGTAGGTCCTAACTTCTCTCTTCAGAATGCAGCAAAGTCCCTTACCATAGGATATATTAATACTGATTCCTTTATTGATGTAGTGGTAGGAGAGATGAAGGGCATGGTCTATTGGCTGAACAATGACGGAAATGGCGGCTGGCAGATGATGTTAGTAAATGATAAAGACTTTGGAGGAAATGATATTACAGGTATAGCTGTAATAGATATAGATAATAATGGTCTTGGCGATATTGCCGCAGGTGATATGAATAAGATGGTCACTATCCTTAAAAATCAGGGGAGCAGCTCTCCAATCAGCTTTAGTGTAGCAAAGCAGATAGGTGGACCTGATATAGTAATGGGAGGTGTTGAGCAGGGTGATATAAATAACGATGGCAGCCCTGATGTTGTGGCAGGATTCAGGGGTGGAAAGATATACTGGTATGATAATGCCAATGGATGGTCTCAGAATACAGTGGATACAAGTATAGGTTCGGATGTGACAGACATAGAGACAGGTGATGTGGATGGTGATGGAGACAAAGATATAATAGCAGGTTATAGTGACCAGAGCATAATTTATTATGCCAATAATGGCAGTGGTGGATTTAAGCAGGGCGGAACAAGCAGACCTGATAGTTCAACCGGAGGCAGGGTATATCTTGAGATAGGTGATGTAGATGGTGATGGCGGCGGCATTGATACTACTCCTCCTGCTGCTGTGACAGACCTGCGGACAGGTTTTATAGATGGTATTTCAGTTGAACTGATCTGGACAGCTTCAGGTGATGACGGACAGACAGGTACAGCAGATTCCTATGATATACGCTATTCCACATCTCCCATTGATTCATCTAATTTTGATATTGCCATTCAGGCAGCAAATCCGCCGATTCCTCAGATTGCAGGCACTACCGAATCATTTGTAGTGTCAGGGCTGTCTGAAGGTGTCACCTATTATTTTGCGTTAAAGGCTATTGATGACAGGGGAAATATATCTCCTATCTCCAATGTAGTATTTGACACTACCTCTATACTTCCTGATAATATCCCCCCTTCAGTTATCCTTGACCTGAATGTAACAAATATCACAACTGATTCTATTACACTCACATGGACGGCATCAGGAGATGATGGTGATATAGGGGTTGCATCGCAGTATGACCTCAGATTATCGCTATTTCCTATAAATGATAATGGGACAGACTTTGACTCGGCAGAGATTATCACTGGTTTGCCAGCTCCAGCTCCTGCTGGAACAACAGAGACATTTACTGTCTCAGGACTGTCACCAGAGATTACCTACTATTTTGCTATCAAGGCAATAGATAATGTCGGAAACGTATCACCTCTATCAAATATCCCACAGATCACAACATTACCTGTGCCTAATGATACAGTAGTAACATTCGGCAGACCTATCCTTGTGAGGGTCACTGACTCTACAATAATCACAGATTATAATAACGAGCCGCTACAGGGAAGCCCAGGTTCCTACAACCAGATGTCTATTCTTGCAAAACAGGTTGATAATACAATGATAGGGACTGCTATCAGGGTAAATGGAGACCTTGAGATAGAGCCGAATCCATTCCCTAAAGGCGTCTTTACTATTGACCCGAAGAATGTCGGAGAGGGTGGTATATTTACTATAACACCTACGCATATCAGGGTGATAGAGTCACCTCAGTCTCCTAATGATCCCCCGCCAAATGACCAGAGTGGGGATCCAAGGACATTTCAGGTCCTCTCTGCTGATAATCCGACCATAATCGCTGCAATAGCAAGGCTTACAGATGGACCTACAGTATCGCCACAGGGAGAGAGGATATTATTGCCGCAGAGGAGGACAAATACCCCGCCGCCAAGGCCTGCCTCTATCTCTATGATAATCACAGATATGAGAATTGTTCAGGGAGAGATTGAGCCAGAAGGGTTTCCAAGGTTTACAGGAAGTTCTTTTGATGCAGTAAAGAACATAGATGGCATACACCCTGACATCCCATTAATTACAAGCGGACAGGATAGATTTGAACTATTTAATGAACTCCAGTTTAATAATATATTTGCATCAAAGACCATTCCTCCAGACCCATGTTTTGAGACATCATCTCCGGATAGTTGTACCCGTTACAATATGATAGAGGTCAGCTATGATACCAGTTCTCTGAGGATCGTTACTACAATGGGTGAAGTGGTGGACAACGGCAGTTCACAGAGTAAAAAGTCTCCCACAACCATAGAGGTCAGACAGCAGATACAGAATTCCAGCGCAACATCAGGATTCAATGACTTTGTCTATCGTGATATAGGGAGGTTCTATATAAGGATTACAACTCCGCAGATATTTCCAAACTCTGTTAATGTTCTGAAGATTGACCCGCTGGGCAGTGCCATGATTATAACAATGGCACTGAGCGCCCAGATAGATACAAGGTGGTTTATATTTCCTGTGGGTATTGCGAGGTTTGAGGTAGCCCCTGACGGTATAGTTATACCGGGCGGTCCATTTACTATGGAAGGTATAGTTGTTCAGCAGCATGATATAAACAACTCTGCCAATCTTCCACTGCCCAATACACCTACATTGTCTGATTTCTGGATCCAGTTGACAGAGGAGGATAGAGACGGCAACTCATGTAATCCAGTATGCGATCCTATCGGTACTGCCGGCGCACCGCTCCTTATGAGGATTACAGATGTAGGACAGAGTGCTACAGTAATATCTGACACATCAGGAAACATAACTCCTGACATACCGGGATCAACTCCTACTGATGAATTCAGGTATCTGGCAACGAAGTTTGATGCATCTGTTATTGGTACGAGGGTAAAGGTGAAGGGAGAGGTTGCCCTTACACCTGATCCAAGCGGCTTGGCACTTGGCACTTTAGTAATACTTCCAACCCAGTCTATACAGGTGCTGGATATAGCAGGACCATGAAGAAATAATAATATCTTAGGAGGAAAAGAGAGATGAAAAAGATTATACCATTTATTGTCATTGTGATGATAAGCATTATTGCTGCATGTAGTGCAAAGAGCGATAATGTCTCGAGTGCAATAAGCCCTGATATCTCTGAGGTGACCTCAACAGATAATAGTGAAGATACAGATGTCACATCACCTGCTGTTAACTCAAGCAGTGATATAGATAATAACGGGGCAACTGAAATTAGGAGAATCCGTCCCGCAATGACAGGGCAGAACATCTGTTATGATGTTAAAGGAGATGTTGTTCCATGTGAAGGGACAGGAGAGGATGGAAGTCTCAAGGCAGGTATTGCATGGCCTGACAATCGATTTGTTACAGGTAAAGATATAGAGTCTGACTGTGTAACAGATAATCTTACAGGTCTGATGTGGGTAAAGTCTCCTGATACTGCTCCAATGGCATGGTCAGATGCCCTCAGCTATTCATCAGAACTCTCTCTCTGCGGTTATACAGACTGGAGACTGCCAAACCGCAAAGAATTGAGGAGTCTTGTCAATTATGGAGTGGATGATACAAGTATATGGCTTAATCAGCAGGGATTTGCCAATGTACAGGAAGATGGACGCTACTGGACATCCACTACTTATGTAACAGAACATACATACGACGCATGGTTTATAGATATGTATGACGGCTATATGTTTGCCCGACTCAAGACAGTAAGTGATGAACTATATGTGCTGCCTGTCCGTTCAGGGAAATCAGAGTCATCAGTTGTCCTGCCAATGACAGGACAGAACAGGTGTTATGATATTGAAGGAGAGGTTATTCCATGTGAAGGGACAGGACAGGATGGAGATTTGCAGGCAGGCGCACTATGGCCTGTTCCCAGATTTACTGTTGGGAAGGGTATAGAGGCTGAGTGTGTGTTAGATAATCTCACAGGTCTTATGTGGGTAAAGTCTCCTGATACTACTCCAATAACATGGTCAGATGCCCTTAGCCGTTCATTAGAACTCTCCCTCTGCGGTTATACAGACTGGAGACTGCCAAATGTCAATGAACTTGAAAGCCTCTTGAACGCAGAGGAATTTGATACTTCAGAGTGGCTTAACAAAAGTGGTTTTAGGGATGTGCAGCCTGACAGCTACTGGTCATCTACCACACATGCATCAGAGACCGACTCAGCATGGGTAGTCCATATGTTTGACGGATATATCCATCCTGACGGCAAAATCTTCGACTATTATCTCCTCCCTGTCCGATCAGGAAAGTAAATCATATCCAGACTTACTTGACTTATATCCATTTACATGATATATTATAAATAATCATGTATATAATAAAACATCATGTAAATGGGGGTCTTTATGAAAACTAAGGTTTCTACAAGAGGACAGGTATCTATCCCGGCAAAGATACGAAAAGAGTTTAACATTGAACCTGACAGCAGGATAGAATGGGTAGTAAAGGATAATATCATTACTCTCTTTCCATTACCAAAGGATCCTGTTAAAGCATTTCGGGGAAAAGGAAAGGGATGTTATACCACCAATGATCTTATCAGAGAACGGAGAAAAGAAAGGAAGGAAGAGGATGAAGCTGAAAAGAGGCGGCAGTATCAGAAAGACCCATGCTAAATCTTATGTCATGGATACATCAGCTATCCTTACCCTCTGGAATGATGAGGAAGGTGCTGATATTGTGGAGAAGGTATTAAGAGATGCATTTAGTTGTAATAATGTCTATCTTTCCTTTATGACATTTATGGAATGTAGATATCATTTATTGAGAAATAAAGGGAGAGAGATATCTGATGAGTTTTATAGGGATATGGAATCTCTTCCTATTAAGAGGATTGATGTTACTGAGCCTATACTTGAGAAGGCATCAGAGATAAAGGCAGCTAACAGATTATCTGTGGCTGATAGCTGGATAATTGCTACTGCCTTTGTGAATCAATCAATCCTGATTCACAAAAACCCTGAGTTTGAACAGGTAAAGAAGATTGTAAGGCTTTTGGCACTTCCTTACAAATAAACTGTGAGAGATATGGAAAGAATAAAAAAAGGTATCTTATTAGCCTGCATCACTATCTTCATCGTAAATGGGTGCAGTAAAGGCGGAAATCAGAAGGAAGCAATGTCATCTGATCCTGATGTAGTATCCGCAGATACAGTATCCGCAGATAATAATAATAGCGAAGATGGGGTATCCTCTTCCCTCCTTAAGAATGAGGGGATATTTAGTTTTAAGGGCTATAGACTCCCCCCTGAGAGTGATCTCAGCAATGAGGCTGCATCAGGAGATATAGATGGTGATGAAGATGAGGATATTATCATTGCAAATACAGGACAGAATATGGTCTATCTAAATGATGGGAACGGGAGGTTTATTAATGCTGATGACCCATTCTCTGGAGATAATGATATAAGCATGGACGTGATATTATTTGATGCTGATGGTGATAAAGACCTTGATATCTTTTTTGCAAATGATTCTACTCATAACCGTCTGTATCTTAATGATGGGAGCGGTGGATTTAGGGATGTCACATCTGAACGACTTCCTCTTGAGGGAGGAGGAGGTGATCCTTCCCGTGGTGTGGATGCCGGTGACATAGATGGTGATGGTGATATAGACATAGTCGTCGCAAACCACAATATCCAGATAAGGCTTTATGTAAACAGAGGTGATGGATATTTTGAAGACAGAGGCGATATGATTCCTGATGCAAGATATTATACAAATACAGTGAAAATGGCTGATATAGATAATGATATGGATTTGGATATAGCAGTCGGCAATAGAGGAGAGAACAGGCTTTATATAAATGATGGAAAAGGGAATTTTAGTGATGAGACAGATGACAGACTCCCTTCTGATAATGATGATACTATTTCAATAACAGTATCTGATATAGATGGCAGAAATGGTATGGATATGATAATCGGCAATAAAAATAGCAGCCTGAGGGTCTATATGAATGATGGAACAGGGAGATTTCATACAGCATCTAACAGCATTACTAATAGTATTATTGAGATCAATGATATGGAATCCGCTGATATAGATATGGATGGAGATATGGATTTGATAGCAGCGACTCAGGATAAGAACAGGATATTTATCAATAACGGTGGTCTATTTAATGAAGAGTCAGGGCATATAACAGCAGTTAGTGAACCGGGCAGAGGAGTTGCCATTCTTGATGCAGATGGTGATGGTGCGATAGATATGGTATTTGCAAATTATGACCAGCAGAACAGGATATATATAAATGATGGCAGGGGTTTTTTTAGTGATGTTACCATGTTTGATACCCCACCTGACTATGACAGGAATCTTGATGTAATGATAGGTGATCTGGATAATGACGGTGACCTTGATATAGTTGTGCCTGACTTTGGGAGGGATAAGTTATACATGAATGATGGAAAAGGCAGATTCAGGGATGTATCAGAGACCAATATGCCATGGGACGGTGATGAAGATGAAGATATCAGTTGTGATGCCACACTTGGAGACCTTGACAACGATGGGTATCTGGATATATTTCTTACCAATTTTAATGCTCAGCAGGACAGGCTTTTATTGAATAATGGGGATGGGAGTTTCAGAGATGTAACAGATAAGAACTTTCCAAGGGATAATAATTCATCCCATGATGCAGAGATGGGTGATATAGATAATGATGGTGATATAGATATCGTTGTCCCGAATGACCTGGGAGGTCCAACGAGTATCTTTTTGAATGATGGGGAGGCAAGATTTGCAGATGTTACAGATACTGTTATTAATAATGCAGGTGATGACAGCTTTGCAGGCAGGCTTGGCGATTTTGATGGCGATGGTGATCTGGATATAGTGGTTGCCAATTCAAGAGAGAGAGCAAGGCTTTATCTCAACAGGATCAATGAGAATGGCAGACTCTTATTTGAGGATGTCACAGATGACCACCTGCCTGATGACTCAGGAGATGACAGCAGGGATGTCAGCATAGGTGATATAGACGGTGATGGTGATCTGGATATGATCACAGGAAACTTTGGGCAGCGCACAAGACTCTATATTAATGATGGGATGGCATATTTCAGCGATGTGACAGAGACACACCTACCCGATAATACAGGTGATATCACTGAAAGGGCACAGATTGCTGATGTGGATGCCGATGGTGATCTGGATATATTTCTCTCCAATGAACAGCAGAACAGGCTATTCCTTAATAATGGAGAGGGAGAGTTTACAGATGTGACAGAGACACATCTCCCTGAAGATACGGATTTGTCTACAGGTTCTGATGTAGGTGATTTAGATGGTGATGGATATCCTGATATAGTAGTCTCTAATCAAGGACAGCAGAACAGGATATATTTTAATACAGGTATTGCAAAATAACCCATACGCACTCTCCCCTTTATCCCCTCCCATCAAGGGAGGGGAAGGAGAAAGTTACCTTTGTGGGAGGGATAGCTTATCATTCTTCCCTCTCCCCTTGTGGGAGAGGGTTAGGGTGAGGGGGTATTAGGAGCAACAATGCAAAATTACAGCGGATATAAAAAGATAGCCATACTCATACTTATCCTTTTAACCATAACTTTATCATTTTCTTGCCGAAGGAGAGGCGGAGGTGGAGGGGGATCAGATGAGCCGTCTCGTCCCTCATCTGTAGAGAAGTTAACCATACTGAGTGTTACTCCAAACAGCGGTCCGCTTGCAGGAGGTATACCAGGACTGGTCAGGGGAAAGAAGTTTACAGATGGGGCTGTATTGACCATTGGCGGAAATGAGGCATTAGACATGACTGTCAATTCCTCTGAAGAGATATCATTTATGACACCTCCGGGTAATATCGGTGCACAAGAGGTAAGGGTAACCAATCCTGATGGAGAGACAGCGATATTATCACCGGGTTTCACCTATATCCCTGGTGAAGGACTCTTTGTTATTATGGGATTTCTCCTTCCACCGGATAATAACAGGAGTAATAAGGCACGGCTTGGTGATCTGGATGGAGATGGAGATTTGGATATATTTGTTGCCAATAAAGGACAGAATAATCTCTATATAAATGATGGGAACGGAGGGTTTGAGGACAGAACAATAGACCTGCATGAACTGGAAGATAATACCGATATGACAAGGGATGTCAGGTTTGGTGATATAAATGGTGATGGGGCTGCGGATATAGTAATAGCCAATGATTTTGAGAGAGACAGCAAGATATATATCAATAATGGAGATGGAACATTTAGCAGTGATTCCACTATTTTCCTATCCATAAGGGGATGCAGCAAAGCTGTAGACCTCGGTGATATAGATAATGACGGAGATTTAGATATCCTGATAGTAAATTTTTATAACAGCAGTGATTGTCCCCAGTTTACAAGGCTTCTGATGAATGATGGAATCGGCAATTTCACAGATGTTACAAAGACCAACCTTCCGGAAGGTCTTTCAGGGAGGTATCAGAGCATTGCAGGTCTGTTTTCGGATATAAATGGTGATGGATATCCTGATATAATCATTGCCAACCTTTCAAGCAATAACCTTTTATATATAAATAACGGTGATGGGAGTTTCAGGGATGTTACAGATACCGCTATTCCTCCTACTAACTCAGCGGATACCACAGCCATATCCACAGGTGATATAGATGGTGATGGAGATATGGATATCATCTTCTTTACACTGGATAAAGAGGTATTGTTTCTGAATGATGGTAATGGTGTCTTTACAGATGCATCAGTTAACCTTCCTGACATAAGTGATTCTACATGGGATGGGCGGTTGATTGATATAGATAGTGATAAAGACCTTGATATTCTAAAGATAAATAATGGACAGAACCTTATATATATAAATGATGGTAAGGGAAGATTCTTTGACCTTACCCCTGGAAGAGTGCCGATTGCTGAGACAGAGGGGATGGGAATAGATGCAGGAGACATAAATGGCGATGGCTATACTGATATAATAATTGCCAATGGGAATAAAAAGGGAGAACAGAACAGGATATATTTTGGAAATGGGCAGGGATCATACTTTGATGCCACAGGTAATTTCCCGATTGATACAGGTGAGACAAGGGGTATTGATATAGGCGACATAGACGGCGATGGAAACCCGGATATAGTTTTAGCTAACTATAAAGGAGAGATCAGACTCTTTTTTGGGGATAGCGAAAGAAACTTTTCTGAGGCAGAAGGTACTCCGATACCAGTATTTAACAATGAAGACGCATACGAGGCAGTCAGTCTCTTTGATATAGATATGGACTCTGACCCTGACCTTATTATAATAAAAGGTGATGGTCAACATGACAGGCTCTACAGAAATGACAGTGATCAGCAGACCATAAGGTTTACAGATATTACTGCATCAAACCTTATCGGTCAGAAGGCAAATGACGGAAAAGGGATGGCTTACGGCGATATAGATGGTGATGGGGACATGGATATGGTGATAGCAGACATAGGAAGAGAGATAGTATGGATAAATGATGGGGCAGGGGGATTCATTGATGAGACAGAGAAGAGACTTCCCGCTGAACCTGATGGAAATACAAGTAGTGCGTCTGTACTGCTTGCTGACCTGAACAGTGACGGCTATCCTGATATATTCCTTTCCAATAATAATATAAGCGGAACTGATGCCAATAAACAGAACCGACTGTATATAAATGACAGGAGCGGCAGATTTACGGATGTCACCAATACCAATCTTCCGTCCGCTACTGACGATGACACTATGGAGACAGCAGCCGCTGATATAGATGGAGATGGTGACCTTGATCTGGCTATTGCCAATGACAACTTTGGAAATACCTGTAAAAACCGGATATATATAAATGAAGGAGACGGTCACTTCACAGATGTCTCCTCTGACCGCATTCCTCCTGACTGTGACGGGACGCGAGGGGTTTCATTTCTTGATGCAGAGGGGGATGGAGATATGGATATTATATTTGCAAATGACCAGCAGGACAGGCTATATCTCAATGACGGGACAGGTGTTTTTATAGATTCTACAAGAAATCTTCCCAAAGACCTTGATAATAGTTTTAAGGTCAGGGTATCTGACCTTGATGCAGATGGTGATCAGGATATCGTGATAGCAAATGAAGGTCAGGACAGGATATATGTGAATATAAACAGATAAACAGAGGATTGAAATGGCAGGAGATAATATAATAGTCAGGATATTATTACCTTTAATAATATGCATAATTCTCTTTACCGGCTGTGGTGAAGAGAAAAAGGTATGTCTTGGATTTCAGCCCATAGTCAGTCTTATTACTCCCACCAAGGGGGGAATTAAGGGAGGGGATAGCGTTACTGTCAAAGGTGTAAACTTCTGCCCTGATCCAGAGGTAAGGTTTGGGGGTAATCTGGCGAGTAATGTGCAATATATAGGGAGGACAGAGATATCTGCTGTTACTCCGCCTGCTAATGAGACAGGCCCTGTGGATGTGACCGTAACAAATGCCGATGGATTGGGTAATACATTACAGAGTGGATTTACTTATAGTCCGGATTGAATTGTGAATAGGATAAAAATATGTAATTATTCGCCACCATTATTTCCCCCTTTATCAGAGGGGGAGATATTTATTTTGCTGAATAGTTACAAAAATACTTCATAATTCCTTGTTCGATATTCGATATTCAAAATGAAGAGGATCAGTCCATAGAGATGAATACGTTGACATATATAGTGCCATTTATAATCTGCATCATGCTCATTATTGCAGGATGTCCTGAAGATAGACAGATGAAGGGAGACAATAGCTCTCCTTTAGCAGAAGAAATGGAGCAAGGTCTGTCAGAATCAGAAGAGGCGACTCCTCTGTCAGGCAGTAGTCCAGAGTTTAAATTAAGGGGATACAGGATCCCCCCTGACAGTGATGACAGCTATTCTATTGATACAGGTGATATTGATATGGATTCTGATATAGATATCCTTATTGGGAATTATGATGGTCAGAGCAGGGTTTATCTGAATGATGGAGAGGGCAGGTTTCAGAATATGACAGATTCGATATTGCCTAATGCCATCCTTCCTGCAAGGGATGCAAGGTTTTCAGATATAGATGGAGATGGAGATTTAGATATCATGATTGCCAATGACGGGGCTTCCAATATGGTATATCTGTATGATAACGGTATATATATAGATGTTACAGAGTCAGCCCTTCCTGAAGGCTCTTCTCCATTCAAACCGACTAAAAGGGTATTGACAGGCGATATTAATCGGGATAACTAT
Source organism: Nitrospirota bacterium (assembly GCA_046753905.1). Taxonomy (GTDB): domain Bacteria; phylum Nitrospirota; class Nitrospiria; order JBHHUU01; family JBHHUU01; genus JBHHUU01. The sequence continues at coordinate 20,892 of JBHHUU010000007.1, forward strand.
CCTGATCTCTTATTTATCAACTACAATCTCAAAAACATGCTCTATTACAATAATGGGGATGGCACTTTCAGAGATATGAGTCTTCTTCTCCCTGATATGAGGTGTCCTGCACTCGATGGCATATTAATAGATATTGATGGGGATAATGACCTTGACCTCCTGACAGCCAATAATGGGAGATGTGATGATGGCTCATTATTTATCAATAATAGTGGAGATGGGTTTTCTTCAGGGGCAGATATTTTGCCTTCACCACCAATTGACGCTATCTCAGTCGCGGCATCTGATTATAATAATGACGGAGATGCAGACATATTTTTTGTCTCAAGCGGGCTGATATATATATATTCCAATAATAACGGGGTATTTGGACTGTCAGATACGATAGAGTCCTCTGTACAGATATCAAGGATAAGGATGAGAGATATTGATATGGATGGATATGACGATATAGTGATGGGGATATTTGGTGGAGGAAACAGGGTGTATCTGAATGATAGGATGGGCGGGTTTAAAGATGCCTCAACCGATCTCTTTTCTGCAGAGAGTGATTATACAAGAGATATAGCGATTGCTGATATGGATGGTGATGGTGACCCTGATATAGCAGCGGCAAACAATGGTCAGAACAGGCTCTATTTAAATAATGGCGATGGATTTGATAATGTAACAACTGACGCAGACCTTCCACCTGACAGCGACTCTTCTTTTATGGGTAGGTTGGTGGATATAGATGATGATGGAGACCCTGATTTGGTAATCGCCAATTTTGGAGATGACAGGCTCTACTTAAATAATGGCGATGGCATGTTTTCTGATATAACAGCCACACACCTGCCTGATGATAATAATGATATGACTTATGCAGTGGCAGTCGGTGACATAGATGGAGATGGGATGGTTGATATGGCATTTGCCAATGATGAGTCGCATAACAGGCTCTATATAAATAAGGGAGCAGGCAGGTTTGCAGACGTATCATATAACCTGCCTGATGATAATGACCCGAGCCATGATATAGACCTTGTGGATATAGATGACGATAGGGACATAGATATAATCATCTCAAATATGGGGATACAGAACAGGATTTATATAAATGACGGCAGAGGGAGGTTCAGAGATGAGACATCTGAGAGATTCCCTTCAGACAGTGATATCTCATATCACGCTGCATCAGGGGATATAGACAGAGATGGAGACATCGATCTCATATTTGCCAATATAGGCTCTAAGATAACCTTGTATCTCAATGACGGAGATGGTTTTTTCAGTGATGGTTCTCATCTCCTCCCTGATAAGGTGAGTGATAGCGACGGAGTGGCATTGGGAGACCTTAATGGTGACGGATATCTTGATATATTTATAGGCAATTTCCCCTTTGACACCAGAGATGGTATCAGAAATTGGGTATATCTTAATAATGGAGATGGCTCATTCATGGATGTAACAGAGACCCACTTCCCTGATCTAATCGACCAGACATGCAATGTAGTTATCACTGATATAGATAATGACGGAGACCCTGACCTTATTGCCTCTAATCAGGGACAAAGCCATTTATATCTCAATGATGGAAATGCCGTCTTTAGTGATGTAACAGACTTATATATGCCTTCTGAGAGAGATACAACAAGGGGGATCGAGGCTGGCGATATAGATGGTGATGGAGATATTGATATGATCCTGATGAATGATTTTGACAGGCAGAACCATCTATACTGGAATATGATAATGAATTGAATAAGAATAGACTGTATGAGGTATTAACCATGAAGAAGACAAGACATATCCCCTTATATCTTATCGTTCTGTTATGTGCAGTCCTATTCCTCTCTGGATGCGGCGGATGCGGAAGGAAAAAAGGCTCATCAAACAGCAGCAATGAGGGACAGAACAGCAGCAATGGACAGACTGCTGTCGCCAAAAGTGTTGTCTCAGGGATAGCAGTAAAAGGGGTAATCAGATTTGGGAGAGTAGAGCTGTTTTCTCTTGATGAGAATGGGGGTGGTTCATTGATTGCAACTACATTTACAGATTCGCAGACAGGTATCTATTCATTTGAGGAGATAGATGAGACAGGTTCCCTCAGGGTAATTGTGAGAGAGGGAAATTATGAGGATGAGGCAAGCGGAGAGAATATCATCCTTGAAGATGGAGATATGATGACAGCCTTTATCCCTTCACTATCACCCGGCGCTACAACTATTGTAAATATTACCCCGATTACTACAATGGCGGCAAGACTGGCGGAAAATCTCTCTGGAGGCATTACCCCTTCAAATATAGAGAAGGCAAACAGGCTTATAAACCGATTCTTCGGGATAAGCGATATACTCTCTGTGACACCTATTAATACACTTAACGAAGATGGTGCAGCAGAAAAGAGTGGAGATGCAATAGACTATGGACTGATCCTTGCAGGTATCTCTCAGTATGCCTTTGACCTTGGACTCCAGAAGCCCTTTGACCTTGTCAGGGTATTGGCAGATGACGCCTCTGATGGTATATTCAATGGTAAGATAAATGATACTGTTATACAGATAGAAGGAGATAATCTTCCCCCTGCAACAGGATATATAGGGATTATAGATGCCTCCCATACCTTTTCTAATAATCTTGACAGGAACCGTTCAGGCGGTGTTATCAGCGATTCCCTTAACAATCTCCTCACCTCTTCGGGCGGGCTTATAAGCGCTGTATTGCCTCCAAAGATATTCTCAATCTCACCATCATCAGGACCTCTCTCAGGCGGAATAGAGGTAATTGTTAAGGGGAGGCCTATACTTGATGGAGCAGGTCTTTCCATAGGAGGCAAAGAGGCAACTGTTGTGAAGATAGAGCATGGAATACAGGATGACTCTATTACTGCCACCATCCCTGCCGGGGATAATTCAGGACAGGTGGATATAGTGGTTACAAATCCTGATGGACAGACAGGGCTATTATCATCAGGGTTTATCTATGTCCCTCCTCCAGAGGTTGCAGAGATCTTGCCCCCCGCAGGTCGTGAGGCAGGCGGAACAATTCTTACTATAAAAGGGAATGGATTTATAAAAGGCGCCTCTGTCACTATTGGTGATAAAGAAGGGGTATATGTGAGTGTTATAAATGCTGGAGAGATAAAAATAAAGACTCCGCCGGGCAGTGGTGTAGCAGATGTAACAGTAACAAATCCTGATAGTCAGGCTCATACCCTTGCTTCAGGTTTTACATATCTCTCATCACAGGAGATGCCGCTTCCCATTAATATAACAGGAATTATTCCCGATAGTGGATCATCATCTGGTGGTACGTTCATAACTATTACAGGGAGAGGATTTGATGACAGTACAACAGTAAATATAGGGGGAAACCCTGCTTTAAATATAGTAAGGGTCTCTGAAAACATAATAAAGGCGGAGACACCACCTGTCGCATATACCCCTATACCAGCAGATATAGCAGTCTCCAATCAGGATGGAAGCTCTGCAAGGCTGAATAACGGCTTTAGATATGTAGAGACTGGCAGCTCCCCTGACTTCAGACTGAATGGATACAGGATACCACCTGACAGTAGCGACACGAGGTCAATAAGGTTTGCAGATATAGATAATGATGGAGACCCTGACATTATTGCTGCCAATATAGGCAAAAATCGTATATATATAAATGACGGGGCATGGACATTTACAGATGAGACATCATCCTATCTCCCTGATCCGGACTTAGAGGATGAGACTATGGATGTAGAACTGGCTGATATAGATAGTGATGGAGATATAGATATCTTTTTTGCCAATAGAGGGACAGACAGGCTATTAATAAATAATAGCGGGACAGGATTTACTGATGAGACCGGGACTATGATGCCTGCTGAGTCCCCGACTTATCTACAGGCTGATGAGGATGATGCTGTTTTTGGAGATATAGATAATGATGGAGATAAAGACCTTCTCCTCACATATAGCGGGCTAAAACCTAAACTTTTTAGAAACACTATCAGATGGGAAGATATCAATAACGATGGTATACTGGAGATGGTCGGAGGATTTGCAGATATTACGCCCTCAGTACTTCCTAACACACAAAACCGTGCAGCAGTAATAGCAGACTTTACAGGGAACGGTATCCCTGATATAGTGGCAGCCAATAAAGGAGGAGAGCCATATCTCCTGAAAGATGACCTTGCGACCCTCACATATCCCTTCTTCTTATCAATGGATGCCATATCTCTTGATGCAGGGGATCTAAACATGGATGGGAAGAGAGATATTATCTTTGGTACATCTGATGGTCTGAGACTATATCTGGGAGATGGGACAGGAGGATTTACAGAATCGCCTGAGAGACTGCCCCTTGTCTTTGATTATGTAAGTGATATAAGTATAGTTGATATGGATGGTGATAACTGGCTCGATCTCCTTATCATAACTAATGGGCAGAACAGGGTATATATAAACAGAGAAGGAGGTTATTTTACGGATAGCACAGATGAATATCTCCCTCTATTTGATGTAAAGGGAGAGGCTATGGACTATTGGCAGTCTGCTAATGGCATGGTGGAATTTATTATAACAGCAAATGGCAGTCTTAATCAGAATCGTATATATCAAAGAGGTACAGATACCCCCATATTTCAGGATATTACAGGAAACCTCCCCTCTGACAGCACAATCACAAGGGATATATCAGCAGGCGATATAGACAATGATGGAGATCTTGATATAATCATGGCAAATGATAATAATACAATGAGCAGGATACTTATAAATAATGGAACAGGCATATTTGGAGATGAGACAGTGTCAAGATTTGGTCTCTCTCTCCCTATAGGGTCAGCAGAAGAGGTAAAACTTGCTGATCTGAATGGTGATGACTACCCTGATATCCTGATAATCAATGATGACTTTCAACAGGACCATATCTATATCAATGATAGACAGGGAAATTTCAGAGATGAGACAGGCGATAGACTTCCGCAGGATTCAGAGAATGGCGAGGGTGCTGCAATAGGAGACATAGATAGTGATGGATTTCCTGATGTAGTGATAGCAGAGTTTGGCAGGGAGAGGGTGCTGATAAATGATGGAGAGGGAAGGTTTACAGATGAGACAGCAGGGAGATTTCCGTTCTCAGAAGATAACAGCAATGACACATCCGCAGAGGTGATGCTCTTTGACCCTGATAGTGATGGAGATATGGATATATTTGTTATCAATAATGATGAGGCAGGAGAAAATCCTACAAACAGACAGAACAGGTTATACCTGAATAATGGGATGGGATTCTTCACAGAGATGACATCTCCATACCTCCCATTTGAAAATGACCACAGCCGTGATGGCGATACAGGAGACATAGATGGTGATGGAGACCTTGATATAGTGACAGCAAATGACATATATCAGGATGAGACACCTGAAAACAGGATATATTTTAATGATGGGACAGGCAGATTTTCATGGTCATCACTCGATACAGGGGGAGGGAGTGAAGATATAAAACTGTCAGACATAGATGGTGACGGAGACCTTGATATATTTGTCTCCAATGATACAGAGACAGAGAATAGACTATATATCAATGATGGGACAGGGAACTTTAATATATCCCTGAATCTTCCATTACTCTATGACGAGACGAATGACGCTGTTATAGGTGATTTTGATGGAGATGGAGATATGGATATCATTATTGGAAATACAGGACAGAACAGACTGATGATAAATGGGAGCAGATGAGAAGAATACAATGTAATTTTTGCAGCAGTGAATGTTATGAGGAGAGAAGAATGGAATATCTTTACAGTCATAAGGGGAAGTACTTGTTAGTTCCTAACACGCCTGTGGAGATATGTTTGAATTGCGGTATGATTTATTATGATGCAGAGGTTCTCAAGGAAATTGAACGGAGATTCTTTGCCATTCAACAAGAGAATGAGGAACCTGATCGATATGTTGAAATGCCAGAAAAGGCATATATGTAAGAGCCTATAGATGAGGAATGGATTTAATGTTATCAGTCAGTTATTTCCCCTCTCCCCTTATGGGAGAGGGACAGGGTGAGGGGGAAAGGAGAGAGAGATATGGCAGGTAGAACTATGTCTATTTTCAACAGATACAGACCTGTCTATTCCTTATTCTTTGTTCTCCTTATCTCTCTCATGTTTCCCTATTCCGCAGAGGCAGGCAAGCTCGATCTCCATATTCACAGGTTTGCAGAGCAGTCTCCTGAAAAGATAGAGAGAGCAAAGGGATTAGGGGTAATAATGCCAAAGACAGAGGCTGAGATACCGTATATCCATGTATTTATCAGGTTCAGAGGTGAACTTGCTGGTATAGATGAGTTAGGGGGAAAGATATGGTCGCTACATAGAAATATAGCCAGTATAGAGATACCTGTAACTGCCATCCCTGCATTAGAAGATATGGATAACATTATCTCAGTTTCAGCGGTAAGACAATTACAGCCATTGTTAGATATCGGGGCACAAGAGGTAAAGGTAGTCGGAGACCCTCCTTCACCACGTGCTTCTCAGTCTCCGCCATATAATGGACTTACTGGCTCTGGAGTGATTGTAGGCATCATAGACACAGGTATTGATTTTACCCATAATGACTTTAGAAAGGACGACGGCACAACAAGGATAATAGCTATCTGGGATCAGACAGAATCCACTCCCGGCCTCAAACCACCCGCCAACTTCATTTATGGGATCGAGTGCAGTGAGGAAGATATAAACAATGCCATTAAGGGAATACAGAATGCCTGTCCTGAAAGAGATGACAGGGATAGTGCTGAATTGGGACATGGCACGCATATTACAGGTATTGCTGCAGGAGATGGTTCAGAAGGATCGTCTCCCTATAAATATACAGGGATAGCCCCTGAGGCAGATATTCTATTTGTAAAGACCGATTTTCTTGAAGACCATGTTATAGATGGAATGGAATATATAAAAGATAAGGCAGGTTTACTTGGGAGACAATATGTAATAAACCTTAGTGTAGGCACACAGTTAGGGGCACATGACGGGACAACTATATTAGAAGAGGAGATAGCACAACTAAATGGTGCTGTAGTCATCTCAGCAGGTAACTGGGGAGACAGAGGAATACATGCAGGAGGCAATGTATCAAATGGATCATCACAGGAGATAAGATTTAGTATTCCATCCTATATTCCTGACAATGGTGAAGACTATATTGACTTTGACCTCTGGTATAATGGTTTAGATAATATATCGGTTGAAATAGTATCGCCATCAGGGTATAGTCTAAAAGTCTCAGGAGGAGATGAAAACAAGATTGACACACCCGCTGGGAGCATAGATATATCAAATGCCGCTAATGGAACTGACCCTATGAATGGAAACCATGAGGTATTAATAGAGATAGATGACAGCGGCGGTAATCCTCCAGAAGAAGGAGAATGGAAGATAATATTGAGTGGAGATGAGATCAGAGAAGGTGGTGACTTTGATATCTGGATCTATGGGAGTATGTTAGGGAGAGATGAGGCATCATTTTCTTCTGCGGATAGACATAGCACTATATCCATACCTGCTACTGCAAGGATGGGTCTTGCAGTAGGGTCTTATATCACCAAGACAGAGTGGACTGACAGGAATGGATTTCCCCGTTCCTTTATTGATTCCCCCTTTGAGACAGGAGACATATCTATATTCAGCAGCGGCGGACCTACAAGGGATGGCAGGTTTAAACCTGATATTACCGCACCGGGTGAAGGAATAGCATCTGCTCTTTCTGCATCTGTCAGTGCTTATATCAATGATGTCCAGATAGTAGAGGATGGTGTACACTGGATAAACAGCGGAACAAGCTATGCCGCCCCTTTTGTTACAGGCGGGATAGCACTTCTCCTCCAGGAGGATAACACCCTGACTCCAGAGGCTATCTCTAATATCATAAGGTGCAGTTCTGTTAAAAATAATGCCTTTTCAGGCGTAATCAGCCTCCCTGACAATACAAGGACTGAGCTAGGCTACGGGAAATTAGACCTTACAAGGGCAGTGGAGCTTCTCAGAAGAGGAGAACCGCTAATATCACCGCCATCTGAGCTGACTGGAAACCTTACAGATGGAGGGATAGACCTGCAATGGAGTGGTAACAATGCCGATTCATTTGATGTGGAGAGAAAGAGAGGGTCTGAGCCTGTCTTTAGCAGGATTGCAACAGTAACAGATAGCAGATATACAGATACAGGTATATCAGACGGAGAGGTCTACTACTACAGGATCAGGGCATCAAATGTATTATGCGGGTCAGTCTTTTCAAGTGTAGTAAAGGTTGTTACACCTATTGATCCGCCCATCAACCTGTTTGCAAATATGGTCTCTAATAATCAGGTGATATTAAGCTGGGACATTGTGGGCGGAGCTACTGGATATATCCTTGAGCGGCAGGATGGGAATGGTGAGTTTGTCAGGATTGCCCTCTTAGGTGGAAACTCGTATGGTGACAGCTCACTCGTAAAAGGAGCTGTTTATAAATATAGAGTCAGGTCTTATACAAATTCAGCCATATCAGAGGGAACAAGTGCAGAAATAGCGGTAAAGGCTGTTTTTTCTCAATCATCAGGTGGTAAAAAGGGTGGGTGCAGTCTGTTATTTACAGAGGATAATAATAGAGGCACGGACACAGGTGATTATATAAACATAGCTATTCTTTTCTCTCCTCTGTTTACTGTATGGCTGCTGAGAAGAATGCTGAACTTAATGCTCAGGAACTTGAAAGTCTCCGCCTCTTTTGCAAAGGAAAGACGCCAGTATCCCCCTCTTATGTAAGAGGGGTCAGGGGGAGTTATTACAAAGAGATATTCCCCCCTCCTGCCCTCCCCTTATATTAAGGTGGATGGACTGAACATTAGATGCAGAAGATGTTAACCAGATTTTGAACAGGCTTTTATACGAATATTGGGGAATATCGTGTGAAAAAGACCTTATGGATTATTTTCCTTTTTCTATTTCTGCCAGAGACAGGATATAGTGGAACAGTAGAGAATAATATAGGTGATAAAGAGAGAGCATGGCATTATACACTATATGCCTCAATGCTTAAATCAGGTCCTGGCATAGGTTTCAATCTATCCTATTCTATAGAGGATAGGAGAAGGGTGGAATTGGATATAGCGTACGGTCTGGGAACAAACAAGGGGAGAAATTTTGTAATATCAATAGATACCTTGAATCTTGCGTATGACCTTGTTAAGAGTAAAAAGAGCTTTTCACTCTACATAACAGGCGGTATAGGGATCGCATTTTTAGAGCTGCAGGATGTCTCTATTGATATATCAAGAGAGAATGCTTTTGCCTATAGTATAGGGATGGGGTGGCGCTATAACCTTATGGAAAAACTCTCCTTTACCTTTGACACTGAAAAGGGGTGGGTTAATCCTCTTGTAGAGAGAGTTGAACTTGTTTTTGATATCCGTTCTATTGGTACGACAAGCGATCTCTTCTTTACAGGAGGGGCTACCTTTGGAAAGATATCTCTTGGATTAAATATCGGTCTTTGAAATATTTGCATAAACCTTGAATTTTTTACATGCTTAATAATCCAAAAGTAGTAGTCAGATATTATCCTATAGGAGTAGATATTACTTCTTAAAAGTTTATACTCTATCTATCTGATAACACTGTTGGGTTATCTGAAATATAGCTCTTTTTTTCATGAAGAATATCTCCATTGAATTATAGACACTGCCTCTGAATTAAGGTACTATTTTTAATAGACAAAGGGAAGGGGAAAAAATGGAAAAAATGGAAATTTCAATAGATAGGAGGCTTGAAAGTCATCTGTAGCAATTACACAATAAGTTGTGGATTTAATTTTATCATTCCGTTAGTTTACTCTCCCCTTGTGGGAGAGGGATAGGGTGAGAATGTTATACATAGTTGGAACTTTTTTTCTAAAGAGGTGGAAAACTTTTTCATATAAAGAGAAAAAGTTTTCCCATAACATTATACCTGTTATATTTTTATAGATAGATGATCGTTGTGTAACATATATTTTTAACAATAAAATCAATGAATTAAAATTATTTTATGCTTTTTGATGAATCTGGTCTTAAAATTGCAAGAGTACTATATTGATTTAGGGAATGAAAGTGACGGAAGGGGGGAATCATGTCCTTAATAGACAGTTATGACAGAAAGATCACCTATAT
>JBHHUU010000008.1:0-28759 GCA_046753905.1 Nitrospirota bacterium
AAGGATAGTTTTGTCTTTTTTTCGGCTCTTACGGTGTTAATTTTCATAGTAAAAAAAAGTGTAACTATTCAGCTAATACAGAGCAAGGGGGTTCCAAAGACTTTATAATGCGTATGATTATAATAAGTTTATTCAGATAGAAGAGCATCATTTTAATTTTTTATCTTTAATCTTTAACTTTTAGGGATAGGGATCGTTTAACTTAAACATGAAAGAGACAAGAAAGTATATTTTGAAAAAATATGTCGTAGTCCAGCAATTCAACAATTTTGATTATTGATAAATTTCCTGACGGAGTATATTATAAGAAAAATGAAGAGACTTATTGAAAAAGCTGATATCCTTATAGAAGCCCTGCCTTACATTCGCAGTTTTTCGGGAAAGACTATAGTAATAAAATATGGCGGCAAGGCAATGCAGGATGATGATCTAAAACATAAATTTGCCCTTGATCTGGTGCTGATGAAGTATGTGGGCATAAATCCTGTAATAGTTCATGGCGGAGGACCCCAGATTAATGAAATGATGAATAGACTGGGGATAAAACCAAGATTCATAGAAGGAATAAGGGTTACAGATCAGGATACTATGAAAATAGTAGAGATGGTATTAGGGGGTATAATAAATAAAGAGATTGTAGGTTTAATAAATAAGAGTGGGGGAAAGGCAGTAGGACTTACAGGAAAAGATGGAGATATGATAAGGGCAAAAAAAATAAGCCAGAGGATTACCTCAAGAAAAAAGGAAACCGATACAGGAAACAATATAGATATGGGATTAGCAGGGGAAGTAGAGTCTATTGAGCCTGAAATATTAAGGTGTCTGGATGAGAACAGATTCATCCCTGTAATAGCCCCAATGGGTATAGGCAGCGATGGAAAGACTTATAATATCAATGCTGATTTAGTTGCTGGATCATTAGCTGCTGCATTAAAGGCAGAAAAATTAGTTGTATTAACTAATGTAAAAGGGATACTTGATAAAGATAAATCCCTGATCCCGAGCATATCTAAAAAAGAGATAGAATCTCTGATAAGAGATAAAGTTATTAGTGAAGGAATGCTCCCTAAAGTAGACGCATGTTTGTTGGCTTTAGAAGGTGGGGTAAATAAGGCGCATATCATTAATGGCGGAATCACGCATGCACTTATTCTTGAAATATTCACTGATAAGGGAATAGGAACAGAGATTATTGTTTGAACTTACAATATGATTACTGGTGTTATATTAGCAGGTGGAAAGAACAAAAGGATAGGGAGAAATAAGGCATTACTATATATCGGGAATAAGAGGATTATTGAGAGGATATTAGATGTTTTTGAGACTGTTTTTGATGATATAGTTATTATTTTGAGTCAGTTTTCTACAGATATAGATATATTTAAAGGTTATGGAAAGAGGATTGTCTTTGATATCTTTACAGAAAAAGGTCCTCTTGGCGGTATATATACAGGATTATATTATTCTAAAACAAAAAATATCTTTGCTGTTGGTTGTGATATGCCATTTTTAAATAAAGATGTTATCATATATCTTATGAATGTGATATCTGATTATGACACAGTAGTTCCGTATATAAATGACAGACTTCAGCCTCTTCATGCAGTCTATTCTCAAGACTCCCTTTTATATATCAAGAAATTAATAGAGAGAAGTGATTTAAGTATCCATCACCTCCTATCACAATTAAGGACAAGAATTGTTAAAGAAGATGAACTTATCCCTGTTGATTCTGATCTCCTTTCTTTTTTTAATATAAATAGAGAAGAGGATAGGATAAAAGCAGAGAACCTGTTAATAGAAAGATAAACAGATATGATTTCAGTAGATAATGCGTTGCAGATTATATTGGATAATATAAGGATATCGGGTCTTGAAAAGATAGATATTGTACATTCCCTGGACAGGGTATTAGGTGAGGATATATATTCAGATACGGATTATCCTTTATGGGACAACTCCGCAATGGATGGCTATGCTGTTAGGTGGGAGGATATTAAAGATGTTTCTAATAATAAAAGCATAGAGTTAAGGCTGGTCGGAGAGATTAGTGCGGGTAAGATATCTAATAGAGAGGTAAAAAAGCGAGAATGTATAAAGATTATGACAGGCGCACCAATGCCTCCTAAAGCTGATACTGTTGTGAAAGTTGAGGATACAACATATAACAATGGCTTTGTTAATATCCTTACAGGATATAAATATGGAGAAAATGTCAGGAAGAAGGGAGAAAACATAAAAAAGGGTGATCTCCTTATCTCCAAGAGGAGAATGATTACATCTGCTGATATAGGGGTGATGGCATCTATCGGAAAAGGGTTTGTATATGTCTATCAACGACCCAGAGTTGCAATACTCTCTACAGGAAATGAACTTGTAGATTTAGATGAAAGAGTAAGTAACGGTAAGATATATAATAGCAACAGCTATTCCCTGTCTGCACAGGTAGAAGAGGCAGGAGGCATTCCAGTCTTATTGGGTATTGCCAGAGATACCATCAAAGACTTGAATGAAAAGATCTCTCAGGGATTATCTTCTGATATAATCCTTATCTCTGGCGGGGTCTCAGTTGGAGATTATGATTTTGTAAAAGATGCCCTTAAAGAGGCAGAGATAGATATGAAATTCTGGAAGATCGCAATGAGGCCCGGCAAGCCGCTGGCATTTGGAGTGATAAAGGGCATACCAACATTTGGGCTTCCAGGGAACCCAGTATCATCAATGGTCTCTTTTGAACAATTTGTCAGACCAAGTCTCTTAAAAATGTCAGGACACACAACTATCTCTGCCCATGTTATACAGGCAGTATTACAGGAAGATATACATGACAGGATTGGGAGAAGACATCTTATAAGGGGTATTGTTGAGATGAAAGCAGGAGAATATATCGTAAAGACTACAGGTGATCAAGGAGCTGCAAACATAATGTCAATGGCAATATCTAATGGCCTGATATTGGTGCCTGAAGAAAAGAAATTCATAAAAAAAGGAGAAAAGGTCTCAGTTAAACTTATTAGGAAAGAATTAATTTTTTCATAGTATTAAACAGGCTCTTATTCAAATAAGTGAAAACCATTCACATTTGAATGTAAAAACTGAAACAAACATGCCGACAAATCGGCACAAATAAGAATGAAGATATGAAAGTTTTACTTGACCCCTATTTTCAGACTAAACTATTGGTTCCATTGTTTCAGACCCTTCCTGATGAAGATCTGAATCTGATAGCTGAAATCAGTAGAAGTAAAAACCTTAAATGTAAAGATATCCTCTTTTTTGAGAATGATCCTGCAAAAGGTTTTTACATCCTTGTCTCAGGAAGGATCAAGATATACAAGACATCCAGTGCTGGCAGGGAACAGATTCTTCATTTTGTAGAAAAGGGAGAGAGTTTTGCCGAGGCAGCTATACTTGAAGGGGATACTTATCCTGCAACAGCAGAGGCGATTACAGATTCTCAGATCATATTTATCCCCAGAGATAAATTTCTCCAATTAATAAGAGAAAATATAGAGATAAGTTTCAGGATGCTTGGATCATTAGCCAGACGGTTAAAGATGATGACAGGTCTGGTAGAGTCATTATCTCTTAAAGATGTAGAATCGCGACTGGTCTCCTATATGATAGAATACTGTCATAATAATAATCAGCCATTTGAAGATGGGACTGTGATCAGGCTTAATATCAGCAAAAATCTCCTTGCTGCCCGCATCGGGACAATTCCAGAGACACTATCACGTTCATTGGGAAAACTTCAAAGGGATGGTTATATCAAGGTATCAGGTAAAACTATTACTATACTCAACAATAATGCTCTTAAAGAACTATAGAATCATTTTTCAGCTATTACAGAGTGATTGGTTCCTTTCCTTTTTCATGGGGAAGGCACACTCTTTTCTACCATCTCCTTTAATTCCTTCCCTACCTTAAAGAAGGGGACCTTTTTACCTGGAACTTCTACTCTTGTTCCTGTCTTTGGATTTCTTCCTATCCTTGGTTGACGATTCCGAATCTTAAAACTTCCAAACCCCCTGATTTCAATCTTATCCCCTTTTGATAAGGTATCTTTGATAATATCAAAAAAGGTATTTACTATTACTTCTGTCTGTTTCTTTGTAAAAATATCTGCTTTATTTGTTATCTCTTCAATCAAATCAGCCTTTGTCATTTCCTCCTCCTATTTCTCTATATGACAGCTAAATAACTTATTCTGAAAGGGAGATATATATTGTTTAACCTTCCTCCAAAAAAGGTTTTGAAAAGCTCAAAAAAAGAGAACCTCTTTTTTTTCTCAATGATCTTTGGTTCTTCTTTTATACCAACAAGCTCTGCTGTCCTTTTAACCGCCTCCTGCAGATTCCCTAATTCATCAATCAAACCAAGTTTTATGGCCTGTCTTCCTGTAAATATCCTGCCATCTGCTATCTTACGGACGTCCTCTATAGGTAATCCTCTCCCCTCTGCTACTGCCTCTATAAACTGCTCATGGATATCATCAATTACATTCTGGAGTATCTTCTTTTCTTTTTCTTTCATCTTCCTGAATGGAGAAGCCATATCTTTGAACTCCCCACTCTTTATAACAATATTCTCTATCCCTATCATTTTCATAAAACCTTCTACATTTGCCAGTTCCATAATTACACCAATACTGCCTGTAATTGTCCCGGGATTGGCAAATATCCTGTCAGATGAACTCGCAATATAATATCCGCCGGATGCGGCAAGTGTCCCCATTGATACAATAATACTCTTCTTTCCTTGTTTTTTGATGTTTTTGACTTCTTTATATATCTCCTGAGATGGAACAACCCCTCCACCAGGGCTGTTAATACGAATGATAATTGCCTTGACAGAGGGATTTTCATTATATCTGTTTAATTGCTCTATGATATCTGCTGATTCTGTGATCATCCCTTCTACTCTGACTATAGCAATCTTATTCTCACCAACAGGAGAGGTCTCAACAAACAATGTGATTGTATAAATAAGCAGAAAGAACAACATCCCAAAAGCAACAAAGAGAGTAATACCTCTCAGTAACGGCCTTTTATTCATTATAGATTTTATCTTCTCCTTTATCCTCTTCTTTATCCTGATTATATTCCTTTATACTTAAGGCTATCTTTCTTTCTGTCTGATCTACTCTTGTAATCTTTACCCATATCTCATCTTCAAGATTTAAGACATCCTCAACCCTCTTTGGCGGCTCTATTCCTGATTCGCTGACATGGACAAGCCCTTCTATTCCATCATCTATCTCAATAAAAATACCAAAATCAGTAATCTTCGTAATTTTTCCCTTAACATTATCTCCAGCCCTATACTTTTCTGGAATTATTTCTTCCCACGAATCAGGCACTAAGTGTTTGTAGGAGAGGGAAAGTCTCTCTCTATCTTTATCTATTTTCATTATCACAGCATCTATATTATCTCCTTTTTTAAATATTTCTGAAGGGTGCTTTATATGTTTTGTCCACGAGAGATCAGATATATGGATCAGTCCATCAATACCCTCTTCCAATCCGACAAATACACCAAAATCTGTCAAATTTTTCACAATACCCTTAATCTTACTTCCGATAGGATGTCTCTCTTCTATAATATCCCATGGATTAGGTTCTATCTGCTTTATTCCAAGTGATATCTTTCTATTTGTCTTATCAACACTTAATATTACTGCATCTATTATATCACCCACAGAAACCATCTTTGACGGATGTCTTACCTCATGCCCCCAGGACATCTCAGATATGTGGACAAGCCCTTCAATACCATTCTCTATCTCAACAAATACTCCATAATCCATTATACTGATAACCTTACCCTTTATCCTTGTCCCTTTAGGATACTTTTCCTCAACTTCAATCCATGGGTCAGGCGTCTTCTGTTTTAAGCCAAGAGAGACCCTGCCTGTCTCTTTATTATATTTTAATATCATTACCTCTATCTTATCCCCTATCATAAAGAGCTCTGAGGGATGGTTTACTCTCCCCCATGAGATATCAGTAATATGAAGCAGTCCGTCAATACCCCCAAGCCCAACAAATACACCATATTCTGTAATATTTTTTACAGTTCCGGCTACAACCTGTCCTTCCTCTAAAGATGCTAAAGTCATCTTCCTCTTTTTATGGGCTGTTTCCTCTAAAATCGCTCTCCTTGATATAATAAGATTTCCCCTCTTGTGATTGATCTTTAATATCTTTACCTGAAGTGTCTTTCCAATCAATTGGTCTAAGTTCCTTACTGGCCTGAGGTCTATCTGAGAACCAGGCAGAAATGCCTTAATCCCCAGCACATCAACAATCATGCCACCCTTAATCCTTGAAATAACCTTACCATCCAATGCCTCCCCTCTGCCTTCTATCTCTTTTAAATCATCCCATACCTTTACTTTATCAGCCTTTTCTTTGGATATAACAAGGTTGCCCTCTGCATCTTCCCGTTCTTCCAGGTATACCTTTATGACATCCCCTGTCTTTAAGTTTGACAATTCTTCTTTAGAAAACTCCTTTACAGATATAGTGCCCTCTGATTTATAGCCAATATCAACCAGCACCTCATCTTTAAAAATAGATACAACCTTACCATCTATAACACTACCTTCCTGTATCTGTTTAAAGCTCTCTTCATACATCCTTTCCAGATCATCAATATCATATTCATCTGCAGAGCGATCCTCTATTTCAGGAACATCCATCTCTGTTTCTATATTCCTGATAACCTGTTCTTCTTTTTTCATTATTTTAATACCTCCTTAACAGAATATCATAATCTTTTATTCTAATACCTGCATCTACATCCATTATGTTAATTATTCTGCACCTCCCCACCTATCTCTTTTAGGCAATCTATTGCCTCTTTTATTATCCAGTCAGGTGTAGAGGCACCTCCTGTTATACCAATGATCTTAGCATTTTTGACCCATTTCGCTTCAATCTCTCTGGCTGTCTCAATATGATATACATCTTTTATAATCCCCTTACATATTGAGGCTAATCTTGTAGTATTGGCACTGATTCTTCCTCCCACTATAATCATTGCGTCTACTTTTTCAGCTAAAGATTCAGCCTCTTTCTGCCGTATTGCTGTAGCATCACATATAGTATTATATATCTTTATCTCTTTTCCATCTTTGATACACCTTACAGCCATATCTAAGAATCTATTTCCTCTCTGTGTAGTCTGGGTAATTATACCTATCTTTCTTTGAGTTATCAACCCTTTTATCTCATCATACTTTTCACCTACAATAATCTCTCCACCTGATTGAGAAACTACTGCCTGAACCTCAGGATGTTTTTTATCTCCCACTAAGATTACCTGATAACCCTCATCTATCAACATCCTGGCATATTCCTGCAGCTTTTTCACAAATGGACATGTAGCATTAACAATCTCAATACCTCTCTCTTCTGCCTCACTAAAAATTGTTAATGAAGATATACCATGTGACCTGAGTATCACCAGTCCCTTATCTATATCATCTAAGGAACTTATCTGAAAGACACCTTGTTCTTCTAATTTGTGAACAACCTGAGGGTTATGGATAATAGGACCTAATGTATATACATTCTCCTTATGTTTATTGATGGCATTAAATGCCATGTCCACAGCCCTCTTTACCCCAAAGCAAAAACCAGCATTCTTTGCTAATAATATCTTCATAATAGTTACGATACTTATGATATCTGGAAATCTATGGTAGTCTACCTTATTAAATTATATGAATAGTCTATCCTATATAATATATATAATGCAAGAGATAACAAAAAAACATATTGGAAATAAGCATAACTCAAATCAAGGGATATTCAGGGGTATTTTTTAGATATCCAGAGTCAATCGTAACTATTCATCACTATTTCATTCTTTGTTTTAATTCCCCTCAAGAGGGGAATTAACTTGTATATAGTGAATAGTTACAATCGCCTAATCATTCTTATCCAGTTTGAAGATATATTCGCTATTGGCATCTAAGGAAGGGATGGTAAAGACTCCTCTGTTCTGAGGGGTGTCACTTATACTCGAAAAGAGATTGATATCTGTTCCCAATACAGAGATGTTAACGCTATTTACACTTATCCCACCGGGATCAGGTCCTACTGGATCGATAGTAAAACCCCCAACAGATATGGTATCAGGAAGCACCTGAGAGATATCGATTGTGGTGTAAGATAGACTCTTGCTATATACTGTGACTATGCTGTTTCCCTTTCCTCCGGATGATGCCCGTACCATAATTATATCAGGAGGGGTTTGTTGTTCAACAAAGTTTATGGGTATATTAAATATAATAAATCTCCCGCTATCTGTTGTTGCTGTAAGGGAACTATCTATATCACTCCCAGAAGCATCAAAATATCTCACATCTCCTACTATATTGCCCTCTTTATCAGTCGCCTCCATAGCAATATTGTTCAGTGGTACACCTCCCCCTGATAATATTGATATACTATTTGAGGCTGAATTGGCTACTATAAGATCAAGTCTATTATCTCTGTTAAGGTCAACACTTAATATGGAAGTAGGTTTTGAACCAGCAGGGAGTGAATATGGCTGAGCAAAAGTTCCGTCTCCATTGCCAGTTAGTATTGATACTGCATTATCACCTGTTGAGTCTAAGTTTACGACAGCAAGGTCAAGAATACCATTCTCATTGAAATCCCCTGAGATAATAGAGACAGGATTGCCTCCTACACTATAAGGACTTCCTTCTGCCTCTACTAAATCTGTAGTGCTGCCTCCTCCTGTCCCTCCTGCTCCGCAGTCCCTGAATGTATCTTCACCATTCGGAACTTGAACTATTACTGTACAGAGGAGGATACTGACATTATTAGAACCAGAGTTAACTACTGCCACATCCAGAAATTTATCCCTGTTAAAATCACCAATAACCATTTCAGTCGGGCTGTCTCCTGTAGGATATTGCCCTAATGGCTCTACCTGACTGCTTAAATCAGAGATGAAGTTTCCAGTACCATCCCCTTTTAAGATAATTATCTCATTTGACCCTGTACTGGCAATTGCAAGGTCAAGGATATCATCATTGTCAAAATCAGCAGCCGCTATATCTTCTGGCAAAGAACTTACACCTATTAATGTTGGTTCGCCAAAGCCTCCATCACCATCATTAAGTAATATTGATACACCTCCATTACCAGAGTCTGCTATTGCGATGTCAGCAAAGCCGTCACCATTAAAATCACCCTGAGTTATTCCCTTTGGAGCAGTGACGCCAGATGTGTAATTAACCGCTGGATTGAATCGGTTATTTCGCATCCCTAACAGAATTGTTACATCATTTGAGCCAGAGTTTACAACTGCAATGTCAGGGAATCCATCAAGGTTAAAATCAGTTATTACCATCTCTTCAGGTACACTGCCTACAGTAATAGGGCTCTCTGCAGACTCTGTAAATCCGGCATTTCCATCTCCGAAAAAGATAGATATACTATTAGAGGAAGAATTTACCGCTGCAATATCTATGAAACTATCTTTATCAAGAAGACCAAAGGCAAGAGAATATGGCGGTTCGCTTGTAGAAATGGCTACGGGTGAAGCAAACTTTGATATCAATGTCTCCCCTGCCAACACCCCAAGCTCTGGATTAAACTTTACTCCTCCATTTGCAGCTATCTCTGTTAACTCTGATTGAGAGGTAATATAGATATCAGCAGTCATATCAATTGCCTCAGTATTTATCTGGTAATTATAACTATTCATATAATTAGTTTTGGATGTCTTTAATATAAAGTCTGTATGAGTATTAAACTTTTCTTTAAAAGAACCGTTACTATTGCTTGTAAAACTATTTTTTGTCCCGAGTATGGCGACAGTCGCACTATCTATGCCATTATTCCTTAAATTCCTGACACTACCATTTATAGTTATATCTCGTGGTATTGACTTATTGACCTCTATATCTGCCAATGTAACGCCATCTTTGTAAAATCTCACAATGGCATTCCCGGAATCGCCAGGGGATGTTATACTTATATTGATCTCACCAGAGGTATCACTATCTCCAATAGGAATCTTCTGAATGATAAATTTTCCCTCTTCAGATGTGGCATCTAATGTTATGTCTATATTGCCATCTTTATCAAGATAGGATATCTCTCCACTATCATCTCCTAACACGTTGGCAGCTTTTATTGAGACACCCTCTGCTGTTCTCCCTGTATCCACATCTATTACAGTTCCGATAATGGCAGGCAAGTTATCTGTTCCTATCTTACTTCCTGAGACAATGTCAAGGTCTATTTCTGTATCCCTGCCCCTTGTGTTGATATACTGATATGTATCTACATAATTACCACCCGGGTCATGGATCTTAATAATATAATTGCCCCCTCCAATCAGAGGGTATGTATCATCAGCAATAAGGGAACGATTGATAATGTAATCACCATCATTGTTGGGATCAGGGTCTGTCCCTGTATCTGATTTTGCAAGTATACCTTTTATTCCCTCTACAGATATTTCTACATTGCTTACTCCTGTTCCATTCTCCTCTTCAAATACCTTCCCTGATAGAGAGACAGTATAAAATACTTCCCCCTCACATGATGGTCTGAATATACTCTGAACATCAACATCCTTTATGGTTATACTGTTTTTTCTGGATATTGTGAATGTGCTTCCCGATACTCTGTCATTATTATTCTGCTCAAGAAAGCAATCTAAACTTGTAAACTCAGCGATTGCCTGTATATAGACATCTCCTGTTGGTATATTAAAGGCTATAAAGCGTCCACTGTCAGAGGTAGAAGAAAGGGTTGATAAAGAGACTATATTTTCGTCTCCATCAAAATAAAGGAGACTCCCTACTTCACTACCGGATGAGTCAGTAATTCTTATAATTGCCCCCCCCTGATTACCAGAAGCACCAGCCACATTAGACTTAACCACACCTGCTATCATACCTTTGTTTTTGTCAACAGATTCTTCTGACAGATTTTCAAGTGTCTGATATAGCTCTTCCTGATAGATTTGCAGGTTATTGGTAATATCCTGAAATGCATCAAGAGACCTGACCCGCTGAATATCTGTATCAGCGCTCTGGTATGTATCAATATAACCATTTTTTGATGCCTTTATCAAAAATCTGCCATGTACAGGAAAACCATTTTCTACTCTATAATCTCTGGTTTCAGGGTCCTTATCTCTATTTGACAGGTTAAAATCTCCTATCACATAGAGACCTCCACCTTCTGTCTCACCACATCTGAGCAATCCGCACGATTCCTCTTTTTTATTCGTTTCATCTTTTTTGATACCTATTACTTCTAACAATACACCTTCTACCGGTTCATCTAATGTGCCTGATACAACTTTGCCGATCATTCCTACATTTGCCCTTGTCATTGAAACTACATTAACCGTTCCTATAGAGACACTATCTTTAAATGTGATTATCCGTCCGCTGCCTCTCCCTCCATTCTTTGCCCAGAAGAATATCTCGCCTGGCGGAACATTAAATAATGTAAATCCACCTGTCTGAGATGTGCCGGGAAGATTAAAATCAGGCACCCTCCCAAGACTGTTGTAGAAGAGATTCGTCAAGGTGTTTCCATCTACTATCAGTGTTTCTATATTATTGCCGTCTTTATCAGTAACATCTAAGATTATCTCCTGTACTCCGCCATCAATATCAGAAATAATACCTGAGACTATACCTCTCCCTAATTTCTGAGATGTATTGGCTGCCTTTAGCAGGGTAAATATGTCGGCGCCTGTAATTATATGAAAGGTTGAAGAGATATTGTCTTTATTAAGAGGTCCTGATCCTGTCTTAAAGTTAAAGGTGTATGTGGTTGTGTATGGGGTGTCTCTCTCTCCGGAAAGACTGCAACACCCAGGAAATTCCTGGATAGTACAACTGGAGAGTAATAAGCAGTAAGCAGTAAGCAGTAAGCAGCTAAAGTATTTCATAATTTAAAATCCGTATGTTATTTCAACATATATCCTGTCATTATTATCAAAAAAACCTATAAAATGAAACTCGCCTGGTCTTGAATCCCCTATATCTCCCTGCAAGATATCTGCCCCAAATGTCACCTTGAGTTGATCTGTCATCAGATAGTCTATCTTTGGTCTTATTAAAAAATCATCATCGTTTAAAAAATAGATTATCAGAAATTGGGGAAAGAGGAGATCGTGCAGAAATCTCTTTCTCATTGAAAATCCATAGACTGTATCAAATCTGTCGGGTATAAGCTCCTCGTCATAATTCGGGATAAACTGCTGAATATATTGTGCGGACATATCCCATCCAAAGAGGGGAAAATCAATGCTAAGTGCATATTTGAGGAAATTCTTCTTTGACTCGCCAAATGAATTTAATGGTTCTGGATCTAATAATCCTTTGAATCTCGTGCCGAAAAATTTACCTCTCACATAAGCAGCCTCTCCATTTATAATTACCCTGTCAACAGACCTTGAAAATGAACTCCCAATAATACGGAGACGTGTATATCTTTGATTAAAGTCTAAATCAGGTGCATCACCAAATATACTGGCGAGTTGAATCGACCTGAAAGATGTTGGAAAATCGTCCCATGTATAGAAATAGCTTAAGGATATATCCCAGCCTTTTATAAATCGTGATACCTTTAGTGCGGTTTCACTGTTTTTAAAATTTTGCGCAGGTCTTTTTATACCTGGCAGAAACTGAAGCTGCTCCCATGCTGATGCCTTTGGAGCCGGCTCATGGAACTCAAGGTCAGGTATCCATAAAAATTCAAGTGTATAATCAGTAAGATAATAATCCATCTTTAACATCCATGCAGGTATATATCTATTCTCTATATCCCTCAAGATCACCTCATCAAAGTCAAGGGCGTTTATCTCATCCGTGACCCTTGCCCCCTCAACTACACCCCACCTAACTATCTGCTTTCCCATGCGAATATCCATATCTCTGAGATGATAATCAATATATATCTCTTTTAATTCAATATCTCTTTTATATATATCCACCCCTCTTACATTGTCAATGTCTATGCCGGGAATCTGTTCCGCAGTTGGATTTTCTATCAGGATACTTGTCGGACCTTTGCGTATGCTGATAGTATCTATACTCTCAAGGTCATATACAGCATCATAAAATCCCCTTATCCTTCCACTTATACTTAGTCTGTTTGTAACATGGTAACGTGGTTCTAATTGAACTATATTCAATATCTTGGAGAATGAAGGAGGTCTTTCAATCCTGTAGGCAGTCTCATTTTTAATTAGACCACTAATTGATAAATTAGAATAGAGACTGGCTGCTGCATCTCTTATATAAAAGAGAAAAAAAAATGCACAGATAAGACAACTCCCTATTATTAATTGATGGGTCAATCCCCACTTTTTCTTCACACTCCTCATCAGCTTATTTTATACATCGGCATAACCATATTCTAATATTTAATGCCTTATTATTCTCCTTTTCTACACTAAAAAATTGTATATATAAATGGAAGAATTGCAGAACTTTCAATAATGGCCGCAAATAGTGCCATAAACCCTACTACCACAATTATAGGAACAAGCCACCACTTCTTTTGATAATAGAGGTATAAAGCAATCTCTTTTAACAGATATAATCTTTTCATTGTTTATTCTATCCTGTTCTTACAATCGTATCTTCAGAGGCCTCTCTCTACCTCATCAATAATCTTCTTAAGCTCTTCCACCTTTTTTTGCAATGGATTTAATTCAAGAGACCTCTTTAAATGACTCAATCCCTTTCTTTTTTTATCTGTTTTTAGATAAGTCAGTCCTATCCCCCTATGCGCCTCGCTAAAATCAGGATTGGTCTTTAATGCCTTTAAATATTCCCTCTCTGCCATTAAATAATCACCCTTAAAATAGTAAACAATCCCCTTATTATTATAGACATCGGCATAGTCATCCTTTATTTTAAGGGCATTATCAAAGTGTTTGAGGGCATTATCATATTCCCCCTTTAAATTATATATAATACCAAGTATATTATAGACATCAGGATTTTCAGGTCTGAGCCTTGAAAATATCGTATACCTGTCTATTGCCTCATCATACCTCTGAGTCCTATAAAATATCCCTGCCAGATTATAATATGCTTCTGCATAGCCTTTATCATAAGATATAGCCCTCTTATATGACGCAATACTATTATCTATCTTTCCCATATCCTCATATACAATCCCCATATTAAAATATATGGCTGGATTATCAGGTTCAATCCTTTTGGCAGTAAGATACTCATTTAAGGCATCTTTAAATCTCCCTTTTAATTGATAGAGATTTCCCAGATTTATATGGGCATCCACCATATCAGGGTCTGCCCGTAATGCCTCTTTATATGCTGCTATTGCCTTTTTATATTCTCCCTTCTGGGAATAAAGATATCCCAGAGAAAACTGGCTGACATTCTCTTTATCTTTTTTCTCTGTCAGTTCTGAATAGCTGGATATAGCATCATCGAGTTTCCCCATACTGGCAAAAAGACTCCCTAATTCCTTATTTATCTCTGGATTATCAGGGTCAAGTCTCTTTGCTATCTTCAATTCACTCAGAGCCTGATCCATCATCCTGAGCCTTCTATATGTGTTCGCAATCAGATATCTTATCTCAGCATTATCTGGATACTCCTTCTTGGCAGTCTCAAGTACCTCTCTTGCCATCTCATATTGTTCTGCCCAGTTTAGTGTCCTACCTATATTAATCTTTCCCAATAGGTAAACTTCATCATCTATTCTTGACATTACCATCTCGTATCTCTTATGGATATCTGAAAAATTAAGTTCACCTCTTATAATATTGGTCTTCTTTAATACTTTAAGCAGCTCATCAGCAATAGTTTGAACCCCCTTTATAGTGGGGTGACAGTGGTCAAGAAAAAGGTCTTTTCCTTGTATTCCGTCTATGCTTAAGTTATCAAACACCCTTTCCATGTCCACAAACCCTGTGCTGTTGCTATATGCTGCATCTCTTATTGTCTTATTTACATCGCTTATTGCACGGAGAGGCGCCCTGTCATTGTCTCTTGCAAGGAGATAGTATCGCTTTGCAAGTCCATAGTTTCCTAACATGTCGTATGACTTTGCCATAAGAAATAAGAGGTCTCCATATTCATGGTCAATTCTGTATGCAGAATTAAAGGCAGAGATGGCTAATTCAAACTTGCCTGCATTATACATATCTTTACCTGACCTGTAATAATCCTCCCATCTTTTTAGTTCCTCTTTTGTAATATCTTTTTTATGCAATGATTTAAACGGCATAAAGTCCCTTATATTTGATGGAAGGGTTGACAGGATTACCTTTATATCTCTCTCTTGTGCAAGAGCTATAATCTTTTTTAGATTGAAGGAAAAGTGATATATCCTATTATCTATATCTTCTTTATATACACTAAATTTTTTCAGACCATCCTGTTTGTCCAGAATAGTATTGACCTCTCCACTCAATATGGTCTTTGCTGCATCACCTCTCTCCTTTAACCAGAGTACTAATTCCCTTATCAGGGTATACACCTTGATCCTGTTAAGAAATATCTGAATAGTGGTCAGATATTCTGATTGTCTCTTGATATCCTTATATGTAATATCCTCTAAGAATTCATTATGCCCCATATAAAAGATAAATATATCAGGGTCATACTCAAGCACCTCTTTTACTATGTTTACTATACGATAACTTGCATAAGATATCCCGCCTGCATTAATAACCTCATACCTTTTTTCAGGATCAGAGATGATCAATCCCTCATATAGCCACCTGCTGAAACTCGTCCTTGTATCAAAAGGATGTCCATAAGTTGTGGAACCGCCAAATACAAATATCCTGACAGTATTAGTATTCTTTTTTACTGGAAATTCCTGATAGTTGAATATCTGCCTCTTGTTAACATTGGTTCTATAAACCCATCTCCCATCAGGTTTTAACTCCTTGCCAAACAACCTGTTTATACCTTTAAAACCAACAAATGGGTCATCCTTTATTTCCGGATACCCATAACCATATATCCGCAGAAAAAGCTCTATAAGTATAATAAGGAATAACCCAAAACCTATAAGCAGAAACCTATCCCTGAGACCTATCTTTTCTTTAACCATCCCCCCTAAATAAATTGAAAATTGAAAATTAAAAACGTAAACAATCATGCCGAGCAATCGGCACAAACAAGAATGAGAATATGGGAATTTCACTTGACCCCTTGAATCCTCGAATCCTTGAACCTCATTTCCAGACTAGATTTAAGAATCTTGAATTTTTATCTTTAAATTTCTTTACTTATATTTTACAGCGTATTTCAACCGCTTGTTAAAGTCATCATAATACCTGATATATATATTGCCTGCAGAATCTTCTGCGACAGAGGTATGTTTCCCTACCTGATCATTAGTATCAACGGTCTCTACAGTCCAACCTGTATCACTTATATGTTTTACCGCATACTTTAGATTGGTATTTGATTCATCATAATAACTGATATGGATATAGTCTGCATCATCAGCAATCAGGGAAATATGTGCCCCTACATCTGCGCCACCCTCTTCAAATGTGCCGCCCCCATCATCCACCACCTCAGCCCTCCACTCTCCTGATCGGTTTGTTACATACCTTAAGTCTCCGAGGGTATTATCATAATTTGCCGTATGGACAAAACCATCCCTGTCTATGGCTATGGATGCATCCCAGCCATTCTCTATATCACTGCCATCTCCCGATTCAGGGGCATCTATTGTAAAAAATTCCCATTTTCCACTGCTGTTCGTTGCATATTTTGAGTCAAATTTAACCTCATCATGGTAGACTATATGAAGGTTGCCATTCCCATCCATTGCTATAGATGTATCTCCACCGACATTATAGTTGGTATCATTATCTCCTGGACCATCTATCACCATTGTATTCCATACACCACCGATATTATTGGCATATTTCAGGGCACCATTTGTATCATCATAATAGCTAACATGGAGATTATTACTATTGTCAATAACCAGAGAGGTATATGACCCTACCTCTCCACTCTCATCTATTACTGATACATTCCACTCTCCGCTTATATCAGTGGCATATTTCAGTCTGCCATATCCATTATCATAGTATACCAGATGTATTTTGTCGGCTGTATCTATTCCGATAGAGGCATCCCACCCTACATCACCATCAGAGTCTACAAGTATGGTCTTCCAGTATCCATTTATATTGTTTGTATAGAAGAGAGACATTGTCTCCCTATTATAAAAGACTATATGGAGGTTGTCATTCGGGTCAACAGCCAGTGTCCTGTCCCACCCATCTTCTCCCCCTGAAGCGACACTGCACAATCCCCACTTCTGATGCACAAGACTCAAGTTTATAGTGAGAACTGCTGGTTGTTCAGTACGATTTCCTGACCTGTCCATAAGCCAGAGATATATCTTCTTCTCTCCATCTCCTTTGCTGAGCGTAAAAGGGACTTCAATATTTATGGTATCGGCCTGTTCTTCATTCTTTATGGGTATCCAGTCTTCTGAACTAACAGGAAGACCTGTCAGGTCTTCTGATATAAAGTAGGATACAATAAGATCTCCGTCCTCTCCTGATATGATCAGGTCTACACACCTGAACTCTACCTGACTGAGTCCGTCTTTTGTGTTTATACCAATGTTTGCAGGAGGAGATTTATCAGTAGTCTGCGGATCATTGTTCTGGGAGGCAGTTGTATCATTAGATGTTGTGATGTCAGAAGCAGTTTGTGATACCTTTGAATCTCCGCATCCTGTTAAAATTAAAAGAAACAGCATCCATAGATAGTAAAAGAATACCTTTCTTCTTCTTATTCTCCTTGCAACAATGGACATCTCCCATGACCCCCATTATATTAATCCCCCTTTATTAAACCTCCTCAAACAATAATATACACCTGCACTAATAAATAAGACAAATACTATTATCTTCTGAGTCATCGTTGTTTTTACCATGAACCCTGCCATTAAAACAACAGGGATAAGTATTCCCCTGACAATATATCGTGTAATGGCATGTCTGCTTATGATCTCTGCGATAGAAGGACTTGTTCTATAATAAAACCTCATTATAGACCTCCCCCATCTATATGGAAGAAGATACCTGTCTCGCATCTCCCTTAATAAGGTCACATAAGGGTGAAGAAAAGAACCATACGCAGCAGTAGCAATCATACAGCCTTCAGGAAGTTCACTTGCAGGTTCTCCTATAATAAGCCTGTATTCCCTGAAATCAGAGTCAGATGAACTGTTATCGCTTGCAGTTACACGAATCAGATATGAACCTTCATTAGACTGAGAGGGCGTCCCTGATATAATCCCTGTAGTAGAATCAAGGGAGACCCCTGCATTGCTAAGGATGTTATTATTGCCAGACCCGTCACCATCCCAGTCACTCTCATCCACCGACCATGTAAAGGTTGTATTCAGACAATCTGGGTTGCCTGGAGGATTAAAACATTCAGCTACCTGTAATTGCTGGAAATAGGGCTGATTTACTTTTGCACGTGGAAGTACGGTGGGATGAATATTATAATAGAAATTAAACCTTTTTACAGCAGTCTTTGGTCCTCTGAACCTCGCTACCATGTGATCTGTCCAGAATGCTGCAAAGTCTGTTCCATTCCATGCCACTACCGGATTATAGTCAGGCTGTCCTCCATCTCTGTGAAGCAATTGTCCATCAGGGTCAATGACCTCGGCACTGGATAGGCTCGATATTACTCTTGCCCCATAGATATCAAGGTCAAGGTCTTTTAAGCTGCCATTTGAGATATTATTGGTATTAAAGCTGGTAGATGCTGTTGCCTGAAATATGATATCTCTTACATCAGGGTCATTTCTCATATCTGCCCAGACTACATAAAAGTAAAGTCCATTCCATGCCACATCAGGGTCAAATGCACCGCTTCCCCTTAAATGGCCTATCTTGAATCCTCTCGGATCATGATTTGTAAGACCGGTTGGTGTAATCTCTATCCTTGAACCGGATACTGCTGCTTCACCTCCAAAATTGAAACCTGCTAAGCCCCCTTCATCCCAGACTACAAGATAATGGTCTCCCCCCCACTCAACCCGTGGGTCCCACTGGGGGCTGGTAAGGTCAGGTTCATTAGTATCTATGTTAAATGGGACTATCCTTATAGCATCAGCATCTAATAGATTACCATTTGCATCTACCCGTGCCCCATAAAGAACAGGAAACTCACTCTGTGTACTGGTTGGAGAACCAGTAGAAGGCTGTCCCGGGAGCAAAAAATCACTACTCGTAAACCTTGACCATACCACAAGGAAGTCATCATTAGATGGATCAGAAACAGTATAGCGGGAAGAAACGCCAGGAACAAGCTGGAGGACACCACTGATAGAGGATATTAAAAAACTTTTGACTATAGAACCGCTGGTAGTAACAAGAGCAGCAGCTATATTTGCCTGGTCGAGATCATCCCTCAGACCAGAAAATATTGATCCCCTTACACCTGTGCTGCACTGCTTATTTTTACTGCTTGAAGATGTCTTTCTCTCTTCCCAGACAACAAGAAAGTAAGAAGAGTTGGAATATGCACTTGGGGAACATGAAAAATATCCGCTCCCTGATACTATAGGAAGGGAAAAGGAGTTTATAGAACCCCCTGAATCATCAAACATGACCGCCTCTACACCGCCTGAGCCAGGGCTTACTACCATAATAGATACAGGATCTGCAACATGATGTTCCACATCTCCTATCATCTTTCCTGCACTTCCTCCTACTGATTTTTTTGAACTAAGGTCTACACTCAATATAGTTATACCCCAGCCCCCGCCTCTTCCTTCTTTCTCACCAGCAATAACAAATTCCTTCCCTGTATCTGCTGAGCCATATCTCCATGTGGATGTCATGGCATGAAAAGGTCCGGCTGTATTAAGAGAGACCTCTCCCCCTATATACCCTGCAAAGACAGGATTAAATGAAAAAAGCAAAAAGATTGTTGAAAGCAGGATAAGTATCAGCCTGTTGTATTTTACTCTTCTATATTCCATGATTATTATAATTAAATATATCATACCATCTGAAATCTGTCTATCATTCTAAATTCAATGAAATAGGATAATCAAGAAATTTTCGAAGGAAAAATATTCTTGACACTATAGGACGAATCAACATTACTTGATCGGTTTGTTCAAAATCGGTCAGGTTAAATTGTGAAAGGGTAATTACCCAAAGACTTTGTAATGTGTATGATTATAATAAGTTTATTCAAATACAACAGCATTATTTCAGATCAGGTCTCTATGAGTAGTGAGACCTAATCGCTAATATGACACCATAAACTCTTTTCCACCCCTCACCCTGTATTAGATGAATAGTTACCTTTTTTTATCATCTCTCTATTTTTGGGATGGGGGGTGTTGATATTTAGAAAAAAATATGATATTATTTTTTTATTCATTTTTAAGTATGAAGGTTTCTCCTCATCTTCTTCTTTATTTTAACAAAATGGGGAAGAAAGAGGATATTCATAGTATGGGGGGACTCGTCAGAGCCGTGGATATTGGATAGTTATAAAGAGGTAATGGATTGAAATGGCAGAATTTTCAGATTGAGAAGGAGGGATGAAGAATTATCTCAGGCAGAAGATTCTTAGCAGTGTTTATTTTATTTCTATTGATTGGTTTATGCTTTCCTGAATGGAATTTCATCCGTGCACAGGAAAAATTTCAGCCAGCAAAAGAAGATGTCCGTAATACAAAGCATAATCTTTCTATAAATCCTCCTGACCTCTCTTTATACCCTCCCATAAATCCGCCGGAGGGATTTGAGAGAAATGTAAGCACCAAAGATACGACTGAGATATGTGTCTTCTGCCATACTCCTCATGGTGCAAACTCAAATGCCGTTAGTAGTGTCAAAGCCCCTATCTGGAATCGATTCCTTTCATCTGCCAATTATGAGCTGTATGATCAGGTCTGGAGTTTCTCTTTTGAGGGAGATGTTAATACAGGGGCGCCAACAGGATATTCACGCTTATGCCTGTCATGTCATGACGGGACAATTGCCCTTGGAAGTGTTGTTAATAAGGCAGGCTCAGGAGGATTAAACACTGATCCCAATAATCCCTCTTATACAATGACATATAGACAGGGACAATCTCCTGAATCTGAAGGAGGGATAGCCGGCAGTATACCAATAGGTTCAGGTAAACTTACAGGCGATACAAGGAGATTGGGGACAGATCTCACCAACGACCATCCTGTATCCTTTGTATATGATGATAACCTTGCTAATATTGATGAAGAACTTGTCTATCCTGGTCAGGCTCCAAATAACACAAGACCAGGTTCAGAACCTGTTTTAAAGGCTGTAAAGAGGTTCCCTGGAGAAAACCTCAATGAAGCCAATGCTGTCCAGTGCACATCCTGCCATAATCCTCATACCATTACATATCCTAAATTCTTGAGGGCAAGTCTATTGCAGGGGAAACCAAATGATACAGACCAGATCATCTGTCTCTTCTGTCATGACAAGCCAGGCTGGCCCGGTAATACAGCAGAGCTGAATACCCATGCACGAAGTACTGCCATCCACAATAAATATCCCACAGTTGAAAATCCTTATGACTATGATGGTGAGCACTCAGTAGAGGAATATGCGTGCAGAAATTGTCATGATCCCCATACAGTGCAGGGTGCAAAGAGGCTTCATAGAGAAGGGGTTGACCCTCTGAATTCTACATTAGACTCTACAGAGGCCACATGTTATCTATGCCACTCCCCAAATAGTGGAGGGGCAAATCTTATAGCAGGAACTACACCTGATCCCCTGTTTTTATCAGGTGACCCTGCACCTGATGTCTATAGTCAGTTTAAAAAAGACCCCAATTTTCCTTTAGAAAATGGAGGCACAGGGAGTGCAATGAATGTAGGTATTGGACAAGGTCATAAACCTGTATTTACCGCCAAGCCAAGAGAGGGCGTAGAATTGCAGCCTGATATGGCAGGTTTGTATGGACCGCCCAATAATAGAGTTCCACCTGAAAGAGCGATTGATACACCTGATACCATGCATGTAGAGTGTGTGGATTGCCATAATCCGCATCAGGTAACAGGCCCCTCTTTTAGTGCAGTTCCCAACAGGATGAAGGGTATGAAAGGGATAGATATAAATGGAAATGTGGTAGGACATGGTGTGCAGGGGAACGACAGAGAGGTATATATATATGAGGTCTGTTTCAGGTGTCATGGAAACAGCTACTCTCGACTTTTTATCAATGACCATTATCCAGGCACAACCCAATACAGGTCTACCCCTTCAGACCTGAATCCACCACCTTGGGACTGGCTGTCTGAATTTGGACCGCCGCCATCACCATCTGACAAAAACCTGAGCTTTCCGGGTTTCAGCAATAAAAGACTGGAATTCAATCCTGACTCCATCCCGGATTCTCAAGGGATGATAGGTAAGGTGCAATATAATCCATCATTTCACCCTGTTGCAGTAAAGGGGAGAAATCAGTCATTTGCCCTGAGTCCCAATAACCCTAATAGGGCGTTGCTTGGCGGTCTGTCTAGTCAAAGAACTATCATGTGCACTGATTGTCACAACACAGATGATATAGGAGACATAAAAGGACCTGTTACAACCAGCAGACCTTTTTCGGGTGCCCCAAATAGTAACAATCGAAATGATATCATTCAGGATTCTGATGTAATAGATAACCAGACAGGCGCTATAGGTCCACATGGTTCAAAAAATATCCGTATACTTAGAGGAAATTACAATACAAGGTCAAACTCTGACTGCCGCGGCAGCATAACATCTGACTGTAGATATCGCCCTGATATTACTATATTTAACAATTTTAAACCAATACCTGCTGAGGACAAATATCAGCAGTTTGAACTCTGCTTCAGGTGTCATGATAGACGCGTGTTTATAGACGGGACATCTGATAATACAAATTTTTATGGAAGATATAAAAACCGTAGTAATGATGAAAAGTTCTCCTATCTTGATATTGCAGCTCCTATTACAGTAAAACTCTGGACAGGCAACCTCCACTTTATGCATATAAGATATAGTGATGCTAAGTGCCATGACTGTCATAATAATGTCCATAGTAATCTACAGGCACCTAATACTATATATGGAAACCATAATGGAGACTGTGTAGGTTATTCTGGTGATAATCCTCCTCAGCCTGATAATGAATGTTATCAAGACATCTCAGACCCGAATTTTGGTTTGCCGCCCAATAATAACCCTCAGGATGATGGTACGGATGGTAATGGTGATACCCAACATACTGACCTCCATCTTATCAATTTTAACCCTGCATCTGTGAGGGGAAACCAATCCTCTAAACCACGCTGGTATTGGGGAAAGAGCAAATGGGAGGATAACTGGATTAGCAGTAATGATCCTTCACAGAAGTATATGAACTGTGACCTCAGGTGTCATGGCAGGGTAATGAATGAGTGTTCCTATCAGTATAAAATTCCAGCATCTGTAAGCCCTACTACTACCAGATTTTCAAATTGCGATGTTATGGACCCAATCCTATTGCAATAATAATTAGTCCAAAAGGGAAATCTTTGGGTTACACCATGGCGAGTTTCCTCTTTACTATGAAAATCCCCCCTTACCTAAACCACCCCTCACCCTAACCCTCTCCCCTGAGGGGAGAGGGAACTTTCCCCTCCCTTGATGGGAGGGGATTAAGTATTAAGGAAAAGGGTAATATTGAATTACTGGAATAGGGAGGGTGATAGATTTTCATCCTCGGGGGTGAACAACTCGTTCATGTATGTTTACTTCCTTTAACTCTATCTCTACATGCCTAAAACCTGTTATGGAACACCCCTTTTGTTATTTTGAACGGAACGTAGCGGGAAATTTTTAACTATCAATAGATGGTGCAATCAAGATTTCTCGCCTTCAGTTCAAATGAAAATTCTGTCAAGAATCTCTGTTTTTTTGGAAGGAATGTTGCTATAGAGCACAAGATCATTTATAATAAGTTCAGAAAATCATATTGTTTCGTACAGTCAGATGCTTAACTTACTGAAAGCGTAACTATTCAGCTATTACAGGGTGAGAGGTGAAAAAGAGTTTATAGCGTCACATTAGTGTTTAGGTCTCACTACTCATAGAGATCTGATCTGAAATGATGCTGTTCTATTTGAATAAACTTATTATAATCATACGCATTATAAAGTCTTTGGAACCCCTCACCCTGTAATAGCTGAATAGTTACATGAATGTTAATTAAGAGGTAACATATCCATGAAATATATTATTGTTATATCTGATGGAATGGGGGATTATCCTATTGAGTCATTAAATAATAGGACACCATTAGAGGCGGCTAATGTCCCAAATATGGACTATCTCGCACAGAATGGTGAGATAGGGATGGCAAAGACTACATCAGATGGTCTATCTCCAGGCAGTGATGTTACCAATCTCGCGATACTTGGATACGATCCAGAGAGATATTATACTGGCAGGTCACCTTTTGAGGCAGCAAGCATGGGTGTTAGTCTTCATCATGGTGATATATCATATAGATGCAATCTGGTTACTCTGAGAGATATAGAAAACGGTTATAATTTTGAGCAGATCACATCAAAGGTTATAATGGATGATTATAGTGCAGGACATATTACAAGTGAAGATGCAAAGGTTATTATCCGTGAGATAAATAATCAATTAGGCACAGAGCATATCCAGTTTTATTCAGGTATCAGCTACAGGCATTTGATGGTGTGGACAGGGGGCAAAATCAGCAAAGACCTTACTCCCCCGCATGATATATCAGGAAAAAAGGTAATTGATTATCTGTCTGGAGGCAATGGGGGAGATATCATCAGGGAATTGATTGAATCCTCTATCCCTATTCTTCAGACAAGCCCGATAAATAGGGATAGAATAGAGGCAGGGAAGAGTCCTGCCAATTCTATATGGCTATGGGGAGAGGGGAAGAGACCAAATCTTCCGGAATTTAGAGGAAGATACGGGCTTTCATGTTCAATGATCTCTGCTGTGGATTTAATGAAAGGTATAGGGATATATGCAGGGCTTGATATAATAAATGTCCCGGGGGCAACAGGATATCTTGATACAAATTATAGAGGAAAGGGTGAGTATGGGTTGGAAGAGCTGAAAAAAAAGGATATGATATATATCCATATTGAAGCCCCTGATGAAGCAGGACACAATGGGGATATCGCAGCCAAGGTAAAAGCCATTGAATCGATTGATGATCTTGTGCTGGGAACGATATTAAATGGAGTGGAAAATATAGATGATGAGTATAAGATCATGATACTCTGTGATCACAGAACACCTATTGTAAAAAAGACCCATACAGATGATCCAGTCCCTTTCCTTATATATAACAGTCTGAATAAAGAGAAGAGTTCAGGTAAAGATTTTAATGAAAAAAATGCTGAGACAGGGTTATTTATTGAAAAAGGTTATAGATTAATGGAGTATTTTACAAGAAGATAGCAGAACTAATGGGCTTGATCGTTCAGAAATACGGGGGGACATCCCTTCAGACAATAGAGAGAATAAAAAATGTTGCCGGGAGGGTGGCTAAGACAAAGAAAAAAGGAGATGATGTTATAGTGGTAGTATCTGCTATTGGCGGAGAGACAGACAGACTGTTCAACCTTGCATATAAGATTGCACCCAATCCTGATCCAAGAGAGATGGATATGCTCATCTCTTCTGGTGAAAGGGTCTCAATAGCACTGATGGCTATGGCAATACAGGAGAGGGGATATAATGCCCGTTCCTTTACAGGAAGACAGGTTGGCATAATAACAGACAGCATACATACAAAGGCGAGAATCTCAAGGATATCTGCTGAAAGGATATATGATGCCTTAAATGAAGGAGTAATTCCTGTAGTGGCCGGGTTTCAGGGAATAAGTGAAAATTCTGATGTTACCACACTGGGCAGAGGCGGTTCTGATACTACTGCTGTGGCATTGTCTGCTGCATTAAACGCAGATATCTGTTATATCTATACTGATGTGGATGGAATATATACAACAGACCCCAATATTGTGCCATCCGCAAGAAAGTTGAACAGGATATCATACGAAGAGATGCTTGAGATGGCCAGCCTTGGGGCAAAGGTGTTACAGACAAGGTCAGTGGAATTCGCTAAAAAGTATAGTGTCCCTGTAATGGTATGTTCCAGTTTTAACTACAATACTGGCACACTGGTTACAAAGGAGGATATGGATATGGAAGAGGTTGTAGTCTCAGGGGTTACCTATGATAAGAATCAGACCAAAGTTACTATTACAGGCCTGCCTGACAGACCAGGAATAGCATCAAAGATATTTAGTGCCATAGCAGAAGAAGAGATTATGGTAGATATGATTATCCAGAATATCAGTCAGGATGGACTGACAGATATATCTTTCACCGTGCCCATGTCTGACACAAATAAGGCAAAAGATATGGTGAATGGAATCCTTTCTGAAATAGGGGCACAGGATATTCAGGTAGACAATGATATTACTAAGGTATCTATAATTGGGGTAGGAATGAGGTCTCATTCCGGAGTAGCGGCAAAGATGTTTTCATCTATGGCAAAAGAGGGTATAAATATCATGATGATAAGCACATCCGAGA
The DNA here is from genome assembly GCA_046753905.1 of Nitrospirota bacterium. Lineage (GTDB taxonomy): Bacteria > Nitrospirota > Nitrospiria > JBHHUU01 > JBHHUU01 > JBHHUU01. Next base: position 26,629 of record JBHHUU010000008.1, read on the forward strand.
TAAAGATATCATGTGTGATCAATTCAAAGTATACTGAATTAGCAGTACGAACATTGCACGAGGCATTTGAACTGGGCAGGATATAATTAATAGATAAGGGGTTGTATATGAGGTCTGTAGAGATATATGATACTACATTGAGAGATGGGGAACAGGCAGAAGAGGTATCGTTTTCATTAGAAGATAAACTGAGAGTGACGCAAAAGTTAGATGAGCTTGGTATACCTTATATTGAAGGTGGATGGCCAGGGTCGAGTCCCAATACAATAGAGTTTTTTAGAGAGATAAAAAATATCCCTCTGAAGAACTCAAAGGTTATTGCCTTTGGTTCAACACGAAGGGCAAGAAATAGGGTTGAGGATGACCCTAATATAATAGGACTGCTTGAGTCAGATACAGAGATAATAACTATCTTTGGAAAATCATGGGATCTGCATGTAAAGGATGCCCTTCGCATCTCTTTAAAGAAAAATACAGAACTGGTATCTGATTCTGTCTCATATCTGAAATCAAAGAAGAAAGAGGTCTTTTTTGATGCAGAACACTTTTTTGATGGTTATAAGGCTAACCCTGACTATGCGATCGAAGTCCTGCATGCAGCCGAGAAAGCAGGGGCAGACCGTATAATTCTGTGCGATACAAATGGGGGGACAATGCCATGGGAGATCAGAGAGATAATCCCGAAGGTGATAAATGAAATTAAGACAATGATAGGGATTCATGCCCATAATGATTCAGAGATGGCAGTTGCCAACTCATTAATTGCAGTAGAACTCGGAGCAATGCATATTCATGGTACTGTAAACGGGATTGGAGAGAGATGTGGAAATGCCAATATCTGCTCAATAATACCAAGCCTCAAACTAAAGATGGGAATTGGATGTATTAGTAATAAGGAGTTAGGAAGGTTGAGAGAGATATCAAGATTTGTCAGTGAGATAGCCAATCTATCACATTACAGTCACCAGCCTTATGTTGGAGAGAGTGCATTTGCACATAAAGCAGGGGTACATGTCCATGCAGTCATGAAAAACCCAAAGACTTATGAACATATTCAGCCTGAACTGGTAGGTAACAGACAGAGGATATTGATCTCAGATCAGGCAGGCAAGAGCAATATTCTTCAAAAGGCATCAGAATATAAGATAAAGATACAGGAGGATGACCCAAAGGTTCAAAAGATCCTCAGCACCTTAAAGGAATTAGAAAATCAGGGTCTGCAATTTGAAGGTGCAGAGGGGTCATTTGAGCTTCTGATGAAAAAGAGTATTGGCACACACAGGCGTTTTTTTGACCTTGTGGGATTCAGGGTCATTATTGAGAAGAGGAAAGAAGGGGAAGACCCCATATCAGAGGCAACTATCATGGTAAAGGTGGGAGATGATACAGAACATACTGCCTCGGTTGGAGACGGTCCTGTAAATGCACTGGATAACGCATTGAGAAAGGCACTGGAGAAGTTTTATCCCCAGTTAAAAGATGTCAGACTCATCGATTATAAGGTGAGAGTATTGACAGCAAGAAAGGGAACGGCATCAAAGGTAAGGGTCTTGATTGAATCAGGGGATGAAAAAGAGAAATGGGGCACTGTTGGTGCTTCAGAGAATATAATAGAGGCAAGCTGGCAGGCATTAGTGGATGGCATTGAGTATAAGCTGTTAAAGGATAAAGAACAAGGTCTTTGCCAATCCCCGAAGCAGAGATAGAAAATTGTTAACTTCTACTAATCTGCATATTTATCTACTAATGTGTAATAGCTGAATAGTTACGAAAAAATAAGCTCTATAGCAAATTATTACATCAACTTTTGGAAAAACCTTTTCCATCTGGGACTTAAAAAAGATTCATCACGGGATATCACAACATTTGTGGCCTGCCCAACAATAAGTTTACGATCGACTGGTCCAAAGAAACGGGAATCCTTGCTATTATCACGATTATCTCCCATCATAAAGTATTTACCATCTGGAATTGTTATTGGTTTAAATGAGTTAAGGGAGATAATTGAAGGAGTGAGCATTACCTGATGTTTTTTCCCTTTTATGCTTTCGCTTAAAAAAAGATGCCCGGTTTGTACCTGGACGAGGAGGGTCGCCTCGCTGATGTACTGGACCGTCTTGAATATACGGAA